>DATCPV010000247.1:0-5779 GCA_036569885.1 Gaiellales bacterium
CGCGATGAGCGCGCGCGCCTCCCGCGCGCCCTTAAACCAACCGGCCGCCTTCAGCCCGAACGTCGTGGGCACGGCCTGCTGCAGCAGGGTGCGGCCGGCGATCGGGGTCAGGCGATGCTCGCGGGCGAGGCCGGCGCAGCGGTCGGTCACCTGGTCGAGCCACCCGTCGATCAGCTCGAGCGCTCGCTGGGCGACCAGCATCGCGGCGGTGTCGACGATGTCCTGACTCGTCGCGCCGAAATGGACGTAGCCCGCGGCCTCGGCGCTCACGCCGGCGCGGATCGCCCGCACCAGCGGCTCGGCGGGGTTGCCGGCGGCCATGCCGTCGCGGCACAGCTCCTCGATGTCGTAGAGGTCGGCGCGGCAGCGGTCCGAGATCTCGGCGGCCAGGTGTGCGGGGACGACGCCGGCGGCCGCCTCGGCGCCTGCCAGCGCCCGCTCGGCGGCGAGCATGCCCGCGAGCCAGGCCTGATCCGAGACGGCGGCACGCAGCTCGGGCGGCACGAACAGTGCGGCGAAGGTCGTCACACCGCGAGGAATGTCGTCTGCAGCTCGCCCTGCAGATGGATGTCGAAGCGGATCTCGCCGTCACCGGCCGCCACGCCGATCAGGCTGCGCCGCTCCTCGTCTGTCAGTGCCGCCAGCAGCGGATCGGTCGCGTTCCCCGGCTCGCCGGGGAAGTAGATCCGGGTCAGCACCGGCTTGAGCAGCCCGCGGGCGAAGACGAGCGTGGCCAGAAACGGAGCCCCGGCACCCGTGGGCTTCGCCACCATGAAGCCGTAGCGGCCCTCGGCGTCGGTGCCGCAGCGGCCCCACGCCGAGCCGTCCCAGATCTCGACCATCGCGTCGTTCACCGGGTCATCCCCGCCGTCCAGCACGAGCCCGCCGATGCGGATCGCAGCCGACCGGGCCGGACCGACCACGTCGTGCTGCTCGCGCAGGCACAGGCCGAACGAGAAGAACGGCCCCACGGTCTGTGACGGCGTCGCCGCGGCCACCTGCTCATGTCTCCATCGGCGTCTGGTCGCGGCCGCCGAGGACGATGTCGAACCGGTAGCCCAGCGCCCACTCGGGCGTGGTCGTCTCCCAGTCGAACGTCGCGATCAGCCGCTGGCGCAGGCGCTCGTCGCGGATCGACTGGAAGATCGGGTCGAATGGAAAGAGCGGGTCGCCGGGGAAGTACATCTGCGTCACCAGCCGGTCGGTGAACGCGCGCCCGAACACCGAGAAGTGGATGTGGGCGGGCCGCCAGGCGTTGGGATGGTTGCGCCACGGGTAGGCGCCGGGCTTGATGGACGTGAACTCGTAGCGGCCGTCGCCGTCGGTGAGGCAGCGCCCCGCGCCGGTGAAGTTGGGGTCGAGCGGCGCGGGATGGTCGTCGCGCTCGTGGATGTAGCGGCCGCCGGCGTTTGCCTGCCACAGCTCGAGCAGGGCGTTCGGAACGGGCTTGCCGCGCCCGTCCAGCACCCGGCCGCTGACGACGATCCGCTGGCCCTGGGGCTCGCCGTCGTGCTGGCCCGTGAGATCCCAGTCGGACTCCGAGAGCGGCCCGTCGCCGTACACCGGCCCCGAGGGGTCGTGCATCGACTCGGGCAGGAGGATCAGTGGCCGAAGCGGAGAGCGCAGCCGGGTCGCCCGGTAGTCGGGATGCAGGTAGGGCGGGTGGACGCTGCCGTCGGCGCCGTCGGCAACGCGCCTGATCGCCGGTGCGCTCATCAGAACGGGAACGGCCGCGTCCCGCTCTGGACGGTCACCCACTGCATCTCGGTGAACTCGTCCATCGCAAACGTGCCGCCGAAGCGGCCCCAGCCGCTGTCCTTGACGCCGCCAAACGGCATCTGGGGCTCGTCGTGCACGGGCTGGTCGTTGATGTGGACGATGCCCGCCTCCAGCCGGCTTGCGATCGAAAGGCCCTTGTCGGGGTCGGTCGTGAGCACGCCCGAGGCGAGGCCGTAGCTGGTCGCGTTGGCGGCGTCCACCGCCTCATCCGCGCTCTCGACCACCTCGATCGACGCGACCGGCCCGAACGTCTCGACCTGGGCGAACTCGCTGTCGCGGGGGACGTCGGTGAGCAGCGTGGCCTGATAGCAGCTGCCCTCGGCGCGGCCGCCGGCCAGCACCTTCGCGCCCGCCTTCACGACCTCGTCGACACGGCGGCTGACCGTCTCGAGCGCGGCCGGGTTGATCAGCGGGCCGATGATGGTGGTGTGCTCGCGCGGGTCGCCGACGCCGAAGCCGGCGACCTTGGCGGCCAGCGCCGAGGTGAACGCATCGGCGATCGGGCGCTCGACGATGATCCGCCGGGCCGACATGCAGATCTGGCCCTGGTGCAGGTAGGCGCCGAAGGCCGCGGCGTTGACCGCGTACTCCAGATCGGCATCCGCCAGCACGATCAGCGGGTTCTGGCCGCCGAGCTCGAGCACGATCCGCTTGAGGTTGCGGCCCGCGGCCTCGGCCAGCTTGCGGCCGGTGGGGGTCGAGCCGGTGAAGTTGATCCGGCGCACGTGCGGGTTTTCGACCAGCTCGTCACCGATGCCCTGGGCTCCTGAGCGGTCGTGCGTGACGATGTTCAGCACGCCGTCGGGCAGGCCCGCCTCGGCGAAGATCTCGCCCCACAGGAGGCCGCCGACGTACGGCGACTCCTCGGACGGCTTCAGCACCACCGTGTTGCCGAAGACGAGCGGGCTCGCGATCGCGCGGGCCGACAGGATCAGGGCCGCGTTCCAGGGCGAGATCGCCCCGACGACGCCGACCGGCCGGCGCACGCCCATCGCGAACGCGCCGGGCAGGTCGGACGGGATCACCTGGCCGATGGGCGTGTAGGCCGCCCCCGCCGCCTGGCGGAAGAGGCCCGGCACGAAGCCCATCTGGAACATGCCGAACCCGAAGCTGCAGCCGGTCTCCTTGGCCAGCCACTCGACCACCTCGTCGCGGCGCGACTCGAGGATGTCGGCGGCCTTGAGGAAGATGGCCTGGCGCATGCCGGGGCCGGCCTGCGACCACGCCGCGAACGCCTCGTGCGCGGCCGCGATCGCCCGGCGCGCATCCTCGCGCCCGCCGGCGGCGACGGACGCCACGACGTCGCCCGTGTAGGGATCGAGGTCGTCGAACGTGCCGCCCTCGGCCGAGTCGACCCACTGGCCGCCGATCAGATGGCGGCAGTCCTTGACGTGAGTGTCGGTTGTGCTCATCTGCTCCTCCTCGTCCGCTTCCGGTGCGCAGCACCGATGTATCACGTTGCCGGGCTCAGCGTCGCATCGGCCATCGCCCGCCCGCGCGTTGACACTTTCCGGTCGCGCTCATGCCCGAGGGCATTCCGGCCGATAGTGGCACGTATACCAAGAACCGGGGGTTCCCTATCACCATTGTGGTGACCCGACTCCCGGCCGTTGGCGGGTCCACCGAAATCGCTCGCTTCCGTTGCCGATCGCCGTCCACTCGGAGGAGCCATGCCCGCACCCGCCGCCGCGAAAGCGGAAACGTTCGAGCCTGAGGTCCTGTTGCAGGTGCTCAGCCAGGTGAAGGCGGGAGATTTCTCCGTCCGCATGCCGCTCGACTGGACGGGTGTGTCAGGCAAGATCGCCGACGGCCTCAACGCCATCATCAGCGCCAACCAGGCGCTCGGCACGGAGCTTCAGCGCGTCAGCAGGGTCGTCGGCAAGGAGGGCATGCTCTCGCAGCGCGTCTCGTTCAAGGGCACCGACCAGGTCTGGGGCGACTCCATCGAGTCGGTCAACTCCCTCATTGAGGATCTCGTCCGCCCCAGCAACGAGATGCAGCGCGTGATCGGCGCCGTCGCCGACGGCGACCTGAGCAAGAAGGTTTCGGTTGACGTGAAGGGCGAGATGCTCGTCCTCAAGAACACGATCAACGGCATGGTGGATCAGCTGAACGGGTTCATCTCCGAGGTGACGCGCGTTGCGCGCGAGGTCGGTACCGAGGGCAAGCTGGGGCAGGCCGCCGCGGTGACCATCGAGGTCGGCGGCGTGTGGAAGGACCTCACCGACAACGTGAACACGATGGCGAGCAACCTGACGAGCCAGGTGCGAGACATCGCCGAGGTCACGACCGCAGTCGCAAACGGCGACCTCTCCAAGAAGATCACCGCCGATGTGCGCGGTGAGTTCCTCGAGCTGAAGAACACCGTGAACGCGATGGTGGACCAGCTCAACCGGTTCGCCGGCGAGGTCACGCGAGTTGCGCGCGAGGTCGGCGTCGAGGGCAAGCTCGGCGGCCAGGCGCAGTCGCAGGAGGTCGAGGGCGTGTGGAAGGACCTCACCGACGACGTGAACCAGCTCGCGGCCAACCTGACCAACCAGGTGCGCGCGATCGCCGAGGTGGCGACCGCCGTGACCGAGGGTGACCTCACCCGGCAGGTCAGCGTCGACGCCAGCGGCGAGATCGCCCTGCTCAAGGACAGCCTGAACCAGATGATCCGAAACCTCGACGAGACGATGCGCCAGAACACCGAGCAGGACTGGCTGAAGACGAACCTCGAGCGCTTCACGCGCATGCTCCAGGGCCAGCGCGACCTGGCGACGGTGTCCAACATGGTGCTGTCGGAGCTCGCGCCGCTGGTTTCGGCGCAGCACGGCGTCTTCTACGCGCTGACGGAGCTCGGCGACGGCGGCTCGCCGGTGCTGCAGTTCCAGGCCGGCTACGGGTACAAGGAGCGCAGGCACCTCTCCAACAACTTCCGCCTCGGCGAGGGCCTGGTCGGCCAGTGCGCGCTCGAGAAGGAGCACATTCTGCTGACGGACGTGCCCTCGGACTACATCAAGATCAGCTCGGGCCTCGGCGAGTCGCCGCCGCTCAACATCATCGTGCTGCCGATCCTGTTCGAGGGATCGGTGCGCGCGGTCATCGAGCTGGCGTCGTTCGCCCCGTTCAGCGCCGCCCATGTGTCGCTGCTCGATCAGCTCACCGAGAGCATCGGCCTCGTGCTGAACACCGTCGAGGCCACGTCGGTCACCGAGAAGCTGCTCGAGCAGTCGCTGTCGCAGGCCAAGGAGCTGCAGTCGCGGCAGGAGCAGCTCGCCCAGTCGAACGAGGAGCTCGCCGAGCAGGCGACCCAGCTCGCCGACAAGAACGCCGAGGTCGAGACGAAGTACCAGGAGGTGGAGGCCGCCAAGCGGCTGGTCGAGGAGAAAGCCACCGAGCTCTCGGTCTCGTCCCGGTACAAGTCGGAGTTCATCGCCAACATGTCGCACGAGCTGCGCACGCCGCTCAACAGCCTGCTGGTGCTGGCCGAGCAGCTCGAGGACAACCCCGATGGGAACCTGACCGACCGCCAGGTCGAGTACGCAAGCGTCATCCGCTCCTCGGGCGGCGACCTGCTGAAGCTCCTGAACGAGATCCTCGACCTGGCCAAGGTCGAGTCGAACACCGTGAACCTCGAGGTCAGCGAGATCGCGCTCACGGAGCTGCGCGAGAGCCTCGTGCAGGCGTTCGCCCCGGTGGCCGAAAGCCAGAACCTGGCGTTCTCCGTGGAGCTCGACCGGCGGCTGCCGGCGACGATCGCGACCGATCCCCATCGCCTGCGGCAGGTGCTGAAGAACCTGGTGTCGAACGCGTTCAAGTTCACGGCCACCGGAGCGGTCGAGGTGCGCCTCGACCTGAGCCGGGGGGGCTGGAGCCCCGACAGCGCCCGCCTCGTCGATGCCGACACTGTCATCGCGATCAGCGTCCGCGACACCGGCATCGGCATCAAGAAGGAGCTCCAAAGCTCGATGTTCGAGGCCTTCGCGCAGGCCGACGGCACGACCGCCCGCAAGTACGG
>DATCPV010000248.1:0-5775 GCA_036569885.1 Gaiellales bacterium
GCCCGGTTCTGCCGCTGGTGCGGCAGCGCGTTCGAAGCCACGGGAGCGTGTTCGGCGTGCCATTCCCAGAACCCGCTCGGCAGCCACCGGCTCGCCGGAGCCACCGGCGAGCACGCCGTGCACCATCACCTCGCTCCCCAACGGCTCCACCACCTCGACGACGAGGCCGAGCGCCGGCCGCTCGCCGCCGTCGCCGGCGAGCGTCAGCCCCTCCGGCCGCACTCCCAGCACCACCTCGCCGTCGGGCGCCCCGGCCAGCGGCATGCTCACGGTCGCGGCCGTCAGCGTGCCGCCGCGAACGACGGCCGGGAGCAGGTTCATCGGCGGGCTGCCGATGAAGCCGGCCACAAACAGGTTGGCGGGCCGGTCGTAGACGTCCTGCGGGTCGCCGAGCTGCTGGATGCGGCCGCCCGCCATCACGGCGATCCGGTGGCCGAGGGTCATCGCCTCGACCTGATCGTGGGTGACGTAGATCGAGGTCGTCGGCACCAGCTGGTGGATCCGCTTGAGCTCGGCCCGCAGCTGGGTTCGCAGCTTGGCGTCGAGGTTAGACAGCGGCTCGTCGAGCAGGAACGCCTGGGGATGCCGCGCGAGCGCCCGGCCCATCGCGACCCGCTGCCGCTGGCCGCCCGAGAGCTGCGCCGGCTTGCGATGCAGCAGCTCACCGAGCTCGAGCAGGGCGCTCACCTCCTTCACCCGCGCGTCGATCTGCGCCCGCGGCATGCGCCGCTGCCGCAGCCCGAAGCCGATGTTGCGCTCGACGCTCATGTGCGGGTAGAGCGCGTAGTTCTGGAACACCATGGCGATGTCGCGCCGGCCGGGCTGGTCGTCGTTCACGACCCGGTCGCCGATCACGATCTCGCCCTCGGTCGGCTTCTCGAGCCCCGCCACCATCCGCAGTGCCGTCGTCTTGCCGCACCCCGACGGGCCGACGAGCACCATGAACTCGCCGTCGGCGATCGCAAGCGAGAGCGCATCCACCGCGACCACGTCGCCGAAACGCTTGGTCACCCCCCGGAACTCGACGTCGGCCACGCGCTCAGCCCTTGACGCCGGACGCGGCGATCGAGCGGACGAACGACCGCTGGGTGAGCAGGAAGGCGGCCAGCATCGGCAGGAGCGCGAGCATGTTGCCGGCCATGAGGATCGTCCACCTCGTCTGGTGCTGCCCCTGGAAGGTGGACAGGCCCACCTGCAGCGTCATGTGGCTCTCGGTGTTGATCGCGACCAGCGGCCAGAGGAAGTCGTTCCATGTCCAGAGCAGCGTGATCAGCGCGAGCGTGGAGAGCGCGGGCACCGAGAGCGGCAGCACGACCTTGACCAGGACGCCGAGCCGGCCGCAGCCGTCGATGCGCGCCGCCTCCTCGAGCTCCACCGGCAGCGTGCGGAAGAACTGGCGCAGCATGAAGATGCCAAACGCGCTCGCCAGGTTGGGGGCGATCAGCGCGCTCAGATTGTCGATCAGCCCCAGGTGGCGGACGATCAGGAAGGTCGGTATGAGGACGACCTGGAACGGCACCATCAGCGTGGCCAGGAGCACGATGAAGAGGATGTTGCTGCCGGCAAAGCGGATGCGCGCGAAGGCGTAGGCGGCCAGGCTGCAGAAGACGAGGTTCGAGATGACCACGACCGTCGAGACGATCACCGAGTTCAGGTACCAGTGGCCGAACGGCGCCGAGTCGACCGCCTTGGTGTAGTTCTGCCAGTGGATGCCGGCGGGGATCAGCACGGGCGGGAACCGGCGCGCCTCGCCCGGCTTCTCGATCGAGGTGATCGCCATCCAGATCAGCGGCGCCGCCATCACGAGCGCCACGGGGGCCAGGAACAGGTGCCTCGGGCTGGGGCGGTGCAGCGAGATCACGAGGTGTAGTGCACCGTCCGCCGGCTGATCAGGAGCTGGAGCACCGTCACGACCAGAATTGCCACGAACAGGACGTACGCGATCGCGGCCGCGTAGCCGGCGTTGAAGAACTGGAACGCCTGCTGCCACAGGTAGTACACGATCACGGTCGTCGCCTCGAGCGGCCCTCCGCGGGTGGTGTTGTAGATCTCGTCGAAGAGCTGCAGCGCGTTGATCGTCGACCACACCACCAGGAAGAGCGTGGCCGGGCCGAGCAGCGGCAGCACGACCGACCGGAACGTCGACCACCGGCCGGCGCCGTCGATTGCCGCCGCCTCGAGCAGCTCGTTGGGGATCCCCTGCAGCGCCGCCAGGTAGATGATCACGTCGAACCCGATCCAGCCCCAGACGGTCATCGCGACGACGGCGTAGAGGGCCTGGTCGGGATCCTGGAAGAAGCCCTGCGAGCCGATCCCGACCTCGTTCAGGAGCCAGTTCGCGATGCCATACGTCGGATCGAACACCCAGTTGAAGACGATCGCCGTCGCGACGGTCGAGACGGCCACGGGCACGAACACGGCCGTCCGGTAGAGCGATATGAACCGGACGCGAGTGTTGAGCGCCATCGCCACCCCGAGCGCCGCGCCGATCGAGATCGGGACGAAGAGCACGGTGTAGACGATGGTGTTCCGGATCGCCTTGCGGAACACCGGGTCGTGCCGCAGCGCCCGGTAGTTGTCGACCCCGACCCAGTGCGGAGCCGACAGGAGGTCGTTGTGCTGGAACGAGAGCAGCGCCGACCACCCGATCGGCACGAGCGCGAACACGAGGAGCAGGATCGTGGCGGGCGCGACGAACAGCCAGCCGGTGACGTGATCAGACCGCAGCAGCCGCATCGCGCCAGGCGCCTACGGTGCGGCGAGGATGGAGTTCACCTGGGAAGCCGCCGACTGGAGCGCCTGCGCGGGCTGCGCCTTGCCGAGCAGCACCGCCTGCACCGCCTGGCCGAGCGCCGTTGAGATCTTGGGATAGAGCGGCGTCACGGGGCGCACCTGGGTGGCATTCTGCAGGTTCTGGACGAACGTCGCAACGCCGGGGTATTTGGCGATGTACGCGGCGTAGCCCGGCAGCTTCAGGTCGGAGCTGCGGATCGGCAGGTCGCCGGTGCGCGTCGACCACTCGAGGCTGTGCTGGGGGTCCGTGAACCACGACATGAACGTCCACGCAGCCTGCGCACGCGTGGAGCCGTTGTTGAAGAGCACCCAGTTGTCGGGCCCCGAGATCGTCTGGTGGTTCTGGTCGGCGGGGAGGATCGTGACGCCAAAGTCGACACTCGGGAATTGGGACAGGTCCCACGGCCCCGTGTAGAGCATGCCGATGTGCCCGGAGTTGAACAGGTTGGCGTACAGGTCGTTGCCGCTGTCGAGGTACACGGAGTGATCCTGGACGGCCATCTGCTGGAGCAGCGTGAGCGCCTTGACGCCGGCCGGGGAATCGAATGCGGCGTGGTGGCCATCGGACGACAGGATCTCGCCCCCGGCCTCCCACAGCAGCGCCTCGAACCTCCACACCGTGTCCTCGCTGCCGTCGTTGACATAGGCCCAGCCGAACTGCTTCTTGGCCGGGTCGGTCAGCTTCTTGGCGGCGGCGCGCAGGTCGTCCCACGTCCAGTTCGGGGTCGGGAAGGGGATGCCGGCCGCGCGGAAGAGCTTCTTGTTGTAGACGAGCGCGAGATTGTCCACCAGCGCGGGCACGCCGACGATGCGGCCGTCGACGGTTGCGACCTCGCGCTCGGACGGCCAGAAGTCCTTCCAGTGGAACGACGGGTCGTCCTTGATGTAGCTGTTCAGGGCGAGCGTCTTGGGGCTCTGGGCGATGTTCGCGGCCCACGAGCCGTACAGGTAGGCGATGTCGGGCGGGTGGCCGCCGGCGATCGAGGTCAGCACCTTCTGCAGCGCGTAGTCGGAGTTGCCGTAGAACTGGGCGGTGACGTGGATCTTGGGGTGGCTGGCGTTGAACTCCGCCACCATCGTCTTCATCGCCTTGCCCTCGGTGTCGACGTAGCCGTGCCAGAGCACGATGTTCGTGACCCCGCCCGACGACGACGAGGACGAGCCTCCGCAGCCGGCCGCGGTGACGAGGAGCGCGGCGAGGACGGCGAACGCGAACAGTTTGCGCACAGATCTCATGGCAGCACCACCGATCGGGTCAGGCTGTGGGGGTGGTCAGGGTCGAGGTTGCGGGCCCGCGCGAGGGCGACGGCCACGCGCTGGGCGAGGACGAGCGAGGCGAGCGGGCTGGTGCCGTACTCGGCGATCGCCGATCCCGCCCGGACGGCATCGTCGAGCACGCCCCGATCGACCGCGCCGATCGGCCACACCAGCGTGTCGTCGGCGTTGGTGCTGATCGGGCCGTGCCGGTACTCCATGGCCGGGTATGCCTCGGCCCACGCACCGGCCGCCTCGCGCAGCTTGAGCGCGGCCTCGTTGGCCAGGCCGACGGTCCAGCCCGAGCCAAGGAACGCGAACCGGCCGTGCGCGGTCAGGTCGGGCACGGGCACCAGGATGGCGAGCGCGGCCGCCTCGGCCTCGGCATCGATGTCGAACCCGATCCCGGCCAGCAGGAGCGCGAGCGCGGTGGTCGCAAACCGGGTCTGGACGACCGACTCCTCGTCGGCGAAGTCGAGCACGATCGCCGCCGTCGCCCGCTCGGCGCAGGGCGTGCCCGCGACGGCGGTGATGACGAGCGTGGGCGGGCCGGGCGAGGCGGCGTCGAGCAGGCGCACGACCTCGCTGGTCGTGCCCGAGCGCGAGATCGCGACCATGCGGTCGTACCGCCGGCCCGCGGGCATCTCGGAGGCGGGGAAGGCGTCGGTCTCGCCCGCTCCCGCCGCCTCCCTGGCCGCGGCGTAGGCATGGGCCATGTGCAGCGACGTGCCACAGCCGACCGCCACGACCCGCTCGCCGGCCTGCGGCAGCGCGGCGGTATGGGCGGGAGCGAGCGTGGCGGCATGGCGCCAATCTGCTGGTTGCGTCAGGATCTCACGCTCGATTGCGCTCATATCGAGCGACTCTATTGCAGAATCGATCAAAAGACAACGTCTTCCCGGAACCCGCCTGGCTAGACTGCGCGAATGCGTCAGGCCGACCGGCTGAGCAGCGTCCTGGAGCGCCTGTCGGGCAACGGCAGCGTCGGCGTCGGCGACCTGGCGCGCGAGCTGGGAGTGTCGGCCGCCACGATCCGCCGCGACCTGCGGCTGCTCGACGACCAGCACCTGCTCACCCGCACCCACGGCGGCGCGGTCGCCCACGGCGTGCTCTACGAGCTGCCGCTGCGCTACCGGAGCGGACGCCATGGCGAGGAGAAGCTGCGGATCGCCCGGGAGGCCGCGGCGCGCGTCAGCGAGGGCACGGCGATCGGCCTCACCGGCGGCACGACCACCACGGAGGTGGCGCGCGCGCTCGTCGCCATCCCGCGCCTGACCGTCGTCACCAACTCGCTCAACATCGCCTCCGAGGTCGCCGTGCGCCCGAACCTGAAGCTCGTCGTCACGGGCGGCGTCGCCCGCTCCGAGTCCTACGAGCTGGTGGGCCCGCTCGCCGAGGCGGCGCTGAGCGGGCTCAACCTCGACCTGGTGCTCGTCGGCGTCGACGGGATCTCGATGCGGGCAGGCTTGACGACCCACCATGAGGTCGAGGCGCACACCAACCGCGCCCTGATCGACCGCGCGTCGGTCGTCATCGTGGTCACCGACAGCTCCAAGCTCGGCGTGGTCGCCTTCGCGCAGATCTGCGGCCTGCATCGCGTCACCGAGGTGATCACCGACGCCGGCGCCTCACCCGAGGCGGTCGCCGAGCTGACCGCCGAGGGCGTTGCGGTCACGGTCGTCTAACGCACCGACCGCGTCTGATCCCCTCGGGGAGCGCGTCCCCGTG
>DATCPV010000249.1:0-3586 GCA_036569885.1 Gaiellales bacterium
CCCGTGCAGGGCCTGCTCGTCGACGGATAGCGCGTCTCCGCAGGCTCGTACGGGCAGACGGCGCGGGTGCCGTTCCGTGGCACCCGCGCTAACGCCTGGATCAGATCCGCCGGTAGCGGGCGTCGGCGATGGAGTAGAGCCCGAACGCGACCAGTCCCGCAGCGACGACGCCGAGCAGGTACGGCCCGTAGCTGTGGTGTGCGAGCTTGCTGAGCGCACCGTCGAGGCCCACGGCCTTCGCGGGGGCGTAGTCGATCGCGGCCTTGACGACGAGGATGCCGATGAGCCCGAAAGCCACCATCCGTGCGAGATGCCCCACGACGCCGATCCGGGTGAACCACCGCTTCGTGGTCGGGCCCATCTCTTCGGTCTTGTCCTCCTCGAGGAACTTCTTCGAAACGCCCTTGTACCCCTGGTAGAGCGCAACGCCGATGAAGACGGCGCCCGCTGCGCCGACGATCCATTGACCCCCAGGCCATCCGAAGACGCCCGCGGCCGACTTGTGCGGGTTGCTCGAGCTGTGGCTCGACGAACCGACGAGTACCGAGACCGCCAGCGCGCACATCGCGGCATACGCGCAGCCACTCGCCGCCGCCACGATCCGCCCGAAGGTGGAGTGGTCTCCGCCGCCCTCGGGCCCCTGGCCGAGTCCCGCCTGGACGAACCGCCACAGGGCGTAGCCGCCGAGCCCGACGGCCACGGCGATCAGCAGCCAGTGGCCGAACGGCTGCTTCTGGATCGTCTCCAGCGCACCGCGCTGGTTGGTCGGCCGTGTACTGCCCTTGTGGATCGCGACCTGGATCGCGAGCAGGCCGATGATCGCGTACACGGCACCCCGGGCCACGAAGCCGAGTCGTGTCAGGGCCTCGAACGCGGTGCTGTTCGTGGCGTTGCGACCCGCCGAGCGGGTGCGTGCGTCGATGCCGCTCATGCGCTCTTGTCTCCGTTCTGGGCCTGAGGCGGAACGCAGACAGCGATCGCCTGCGGCTCCACCTTGATCCGGTAGGACTTCACCTTGGTACGGGTTCCGCCGTCGAGCTCGTAGAGGATTTTGCGATCGAGTTTCACCTTGACCTTGCGGGCCTTGGTCATCCGAAAGTGCGGTGAGCGCTCGGGGCTGCCGGCGATCGTGCGGCCGACCGTGCTCGCCCACTCGGCCACACCGTCCGCGGTGATGACCGCCAGGTCGAGCATGCCGTCGTCGGGCTCTGCGTCGGCGAACACCTGCACGCCGCCGAAGAGGGCGCCGACGTTCCCGGCCAGGATGCAGCTCGCGGTGCCGCTGTACCAGGGGATGCCGTCGACGCGGATCTTGGCCTGGAACGGCGATGAGCGGAGGCTCTTGGTCCCCGTCCAGATGTAGGCGGCGCGTCCGAGCCTGTCCTTCAGCCGCCCGTCCGCGCCGGCGATCATGTCGGCGTCGAAGCCGGTCCCGGCCATCACGGCGAAGCGCTCGCCGTTCATCGACGCGACGTCGATGAGCCGCGGCTGGCCGTCCAGCCCGGTGCGGACAGCGGCTTCGATGTCCTTCGGGATCCCCAGGTTGGTCGCAAGCAGGTTGGATGTCCCCGTCGGGACGATCGCGACCGTCACGCCTGTTCCCGCGAGCGTGTCGATGCAGCGCTGGGCCATGCCGTCTCCACCCCAGACGAAGAAGTGGTCGGCGCCGGCACGCAGGAGCCTTTGTACCTGCTTTGGGGCCTTCTTGCTCTTCGGCACCTCCGCCCACAGGGGGTCGTTGACGCCGTGCCTGGCGAGTGCGCGGCGAAGCTCGGGCAGGCCGCCCTCGATGGTCTTGCCGGCGTGGGCAATGACGGCGACGGTCGTCATGCCTCGCTCCTCGCCTGCGACTCGGCGGCCTTTGCCGCCCGCGCGGCGGCGATCGCGACGACGAGCGAGCCGATGCCGATCAGGATCCCGGCGGCGACGTCGGTTGGGTGGTGCATCCCGCGGTACATGCGCGAAAGGCCAACGAGGAGGGGGATCGCGATGGCCACGAGCCAGCAGAGCACTCGTGCGCCGGTGCTTCGGATCCGCGAGGTGATCAGCAGCGCGACACCGCAGTAGACCGCGACGGATGCGGCCGTGTGACCCGAGTAGTAGCTCGCGTTCACCGGGAGGTGGTCGAGTCGGTGGACGGCCGGCCGCTGGCGGTGGATGAGAAGCGTCGTGACGCGATAGGTGGCCGCCTCGACGGCGATCGCAGTGAGCACGAAGGCGGCGATCCGCCAGCGCCGGCGAACCGCGGCGATCAGCACCGTCGCCGCGACGATCGCCGGAATCGCGTACACGTCACCGATGCCCGAGAGCCAGAAGGAGACGTCGTTGCGGGTCGCGGTGCGGTGATGCGCAAGCCACACATTCACGTGCTCGTCGGCATGTCCGATGCCGTGGTCGGGCAGGACATAGGTCTTGAGCAGCCACCCGGCGGCCACCGCCAGTGCCGCCAGCAGCACGAACCCGACCACGGCGATGGTCAGGAACGCGACCGTGGGATGGCCGGACCTGCGGTTTCCGAGCGCCGTCGCCGGGCCGTGCGAGCGCGGCTCGAGGAAACGTGGGCCCGTGTCCGCCCGGCCGCCGCCACCATCGCGGCTGCGATCGGCGGGTGGCGCCTGGCGCTGCGGTTGACCGATGACATCCATCCTGGACGTTTTCCCGCATTGCCTTGTGGGCAAACTCTGAGGATGGTTGGGCGGCGCAAATGCTGGTGATCGTGCTGGTGCTCGTCTCGGCGGCGGCCGGGGCCTTGGCGTGGCTGGCTGCGCGGGCGGTGATTCGCACGTGGTGGGGCAAGGCCCCGGCCGCCGCGACGACCGCTGCGCTTCGTGCGCACACGGGAGTGCGAGGCTTCGTCCACCGTCGCCTTGAGGCCGACGTGGTAACCGGGCTCGCGCTCACACTGGCGCTCGCGGCCATGGTGCTGGCCGGGATCGTCGTCGCCGCCCTGGCCGTCCTCGTGCGTGAGAGTGACGCCCTGGGGCACGCCGACTCGGCGGTTGCGCTCTGGGCCCACCGCGACTCCGATGGCGCCGATCATCGCCTGCTCGAAGACGTGACGACGCTGGCGACGACCCAGGGCGTTGTCGTGATAGGGGTGATCGTCGGCGCGGTCGAGTGGATTCGCGTCCGGAACCGCTGGATCCCCGCATTCCTGCTCGTCGTCACCCTCGGTGACTCCATCGTGACGAACACCGTCAAGGAGATCGTCGCCCGGGCGCGCCCGGCGATCGACCCCGTGGCGGCGACGCTCGGGCCCTCGTTTCCGAGCGGGCACACGTCCACCGCGGCGGCGTTCTTCGCGGCGCTGGCACTGCTCGCGGGCCGCCGCCGCACCGTCAGGACGAGGGCCGCGCTCGCGGGTGTCGCCGTGGGAATCGCGGTGGCGGTCGCATGCAGCCGGGTCATGCTCGATCTGCACTGGACGTCCGACGTGATCGCCGGCCTCGCCCTCGGGTGGGGATGGTTCGCCGCCTGTGCGATCGCGTTTGGCGGGTGGCTGCTCGATTTCGGAGAGCCCGTCAAGGCCGCCGCCGGCGTGCAGGAACAGCCCCCAACACAATCATCTAGGCTGCGCAGCGGATCG
>DATCPV010000250.1:0-3933 GCA_036569885.1 Gaiellales bacterium
TCCGCCGACCCGCTGGGAGGATCGTGGCTGGTCGAGGCGCTGACCAACCGGCTCGAGCGCGAGGCCTACGACTACTTCGAGCGCATCGACCGGCTCGGAGGCGTCATCGCGGCCCTGAACGAGAACTTCTTCCAGCGCGAGATCGCCGAGGCGTCCTACCGCTACCAGCGGGAGGTCGAGGACGGCCGCCGCCTGATCGTCGGCGTGAACGCGCACACGTCGGAGGGCGACGACGAGGTCGAGATCCTGCGCATCTCGCCCGACGTGGAACGGCGCCAGCGCGACCGCCTGAACGCGGTCCGCGGCCGCCGCGACGGCGCCGTGGTGCAGGCGTCGCTCCAGCGGCTCTCCGCCGACGCGGCCTCCGACCGCAACGTGATGCCGGCGCTGGTCGAGTGCGCCCGGGCATACACGTCCGAGGGCGAGATCTGCGACGCGCTGCGGGCGGTATGGGGCGTCTACCGGGAGACGCCGGTCTTCTGAGCGTCCACGTGCATCCCGGCGGCGTAGGATGAAGCGGATGGAGATCTTCGAGATCGACGGAGTCGAGGCTGCGCGCTCGGCACTGAGCGAGCAGTACCACGAGTTCCTGCGGCGCGACTCGATGAGCGCCGGCCTGTATGTGCTGCGTGCCCGCGAGCAGGATCCCCAGACCCCGCACGGCCAGGACGAGCTCTACTACGTCGTCTCCGGGAGGGGCCGGATCCGCGTGCACGAGCACGACCGGCCGGTCGGCCCGGGCTCGATCGTCTTCGTGGAGGCGGGCGTCGAGCACCGGTTCCATACCATCACCAGCGACCTCACCGTGCTCGTGGTGTTCGCACCCCCAGAGGAGTGAGCGCGGATACACTCGCCCCGCTATGAGTGGACCGATACGTGTCGTCGTCGCCAAGCCCGGGCTGGATGGCCACGACCGGGGAGCGAAGATCATCGCGCGCACCCTGCGCGACGCGGGCATGGAGGTGATCTACACCGGGCTGCACCAGACGCCGGAGCAGATCGTCGCCACGGTGCTGCAGGAGGATGCCGACGCGGTCGGGATCTCGATCCTGTCCGGCGCGCACATGACGCTCGTGCCGCGCATCCTCGACCTGCTGCGCGAGAGCGAGGCCAGTGACGTGGTGGTCGTGGTGGGCGGGACGATCCCGCGCGAGGACGTGGTCGAGCTGAAGGCGCTCGGGGTGGCCGAGGTGTTCACGCCGGGCGCGCCGACCGCCGCGATTGTCGAATACCTGCGCGAGCGGCTGGGAGCGGTGGAGTCGTGACCGGCGCCGGCCTACGGATCTCCGTCGAGGACCGGGTGGCGACGGTGACGATCGACCGTCCCGACGTCCTGAACGCGCTCAACACTGCGCTCCTGGAGGAGCTTTTGGCGACGCTCGGCGATCTGGGCGGCGACCCGGGCGTCGGTGTGGTCGTGCTCACGGGTGAGGGCGAGCGCTCGTTTATCGCCGGCGCCGACATCAAGGAGATGGCGGGCAAGACGCCGCTCGAGGCGCGGGCCTACTCCGAGCTCGGGCAGGAGATCGCCCACCGGCTCGAGACGATGCGCAAACCGACCATCGCGGCCGTGAACGGCTACGCGCTGGGCGGCGGCTGCGAGATGGCGCTCGCCTGCGACGTGCGGCTCGCGTCGGAGAACGCCCAGTTCGGCCAGCCCGAGATCAACCTGGGCATCATCCCGGGCTGGGGCGCGAGCCAGCGCCTGGCCCGGGCGACCAACATCGGCTACGCCAAGGAGCTGATCCTGACCGGCCGCATGGTGGACGCGCCCGAGGCGTTCGAACGCGGCCTGGTGCAGCACGTGTATGCGCCGGCCGAGTTGATGCCGGCGACGATGCGGCTCGCGGCCGAGATGGCCTCCAAGAGCCCGGTGGCGTTGTACTACGCCAAGGAGGCGACCAACCGGGCGCTGCACGGCGACATCGGCGGCAACCTCGTCCACGAGGCCGACCTGTACTCGCTGATGTTCTCGACCGACGACGCCCGCGAGGGCCTGAACGCCTTCGTCGAGAAGCGGCAGCCGTCGTTCATTGGCAAGTAATCGGGGTAAGAGGAGGGTGTGCGGGTGAACATCGCTGTCTGCGTCAAGGAGGTGCCGAGCGCCGCGTCGCACCGGCGGCTCGATCCGGCCACCGGCCGGCTCGACCGGTCCGGCGACTCCGAGCCCAATCCGTTCGACGTCCACGCGCTCGAGGAGGCGATCCGGATCCGCGAGGGCGGCGCCGACGTCGCCGAGATCGTGGCGGTGTGCATGGGGCCCGAGTCGGCGGGGCGGATCCTGACCAAGGCGCTCGCGCTGGGGGCAGACCGGGCGGTGCTCGTCACCGACCCTGCCCTGGCCGGGTCGGACATCGCCGGCACCGCCTACGTGCTCGCGGCCGTCCTCGGCAAGCAGGACGCCGACCTGGTGGTGCTCGGGCAGCAGGCCGCCGACGGCGACTGCTACGTGATGGCGGCGGCCGTCGCCGACCACATGCGCCGGCCGCTGGTGACGCAGGTCGCTGAGCTGAAGGTCGAGGGCCAGAAGCTGAAGGCCAAGCGCCAGGCCGAGCACGGCTACGACCTGATCGAGGCGCCACTGCCCGCGGTGATCTCGGTGTCGGACGCCATCAACACCCCCCGCCTGCCCTCGATCAAGGCGATCATGGGCGCGAAGAAGAAGCCACTCGAGACGCTCTCGGCGGCCGATCTGGAGCTCGACCTCGCCCGCGTCGGCGGCGACGGGGCCCGCTCGGTGGTGCGGTCGGTGTCCCCGCCGCCGGCCAAGGCGGGCGGAGTGCACATCGAGGACGCCGGCGGCGACTCGGCCGAGAAGGTCGTCGCGATCCTCAGTGAAAAGGGGCTGATCTAGATGGCAGTGCTCGTCCACGTTCATCACGACGACGGCGAGTTCTCCGCCAACAGCCTCGGCGTCCTGGCCAAGGCCGCGAGCCTGGGCGGCGACGTGACGGCGTTCGTCGCCGGCTCGGACATCGACGCGGCCTGGGCGGCCGCGCTCGGCGGCCACGGCGCGACCCGGGTGCTGGTGGCCGACGATCCGGCCCTCTCCGGCGGCCTGTCCCAGCCGATCGTGGATGCGATCGAGCCGCACGCCCGGGAGGCCGACGCGATCCTCTTCGGCGCCGGCGTGGTCTCGGCGGACGTCGCCGCCGGGCTGGCCGCGCGTCTCGGCGCCGGTATCGCCTGCGAGACGACGGAGTTCTCGAGCGGCGACGACGGCATCGTCGCCATCCGCCCGGCGCTCGGCGACACGGTGATGGTCGAGTCGGGCTTTGCCGCCGCGCCCGGCGTGGTGCTGGCGCGGGCAAACGCATTCGCTCCCCGCGAGGAGCCGAGCGGCTCGGCGCCTGTCGAGCGGGTCGAGGTGAGCGTGAGCGACTGGGCGCGCTCGGCGGTGCTCTCGGGCCGCGAGGCCGCGGAGACCGGCGGTGTCGACATCACCGAGGCCGACATCCTGGTCACGGTCGGCCGCGGGCTGGGCGGGCCCGAGAACGTCCACCTGGTCGAGGCGCTGGCCAAGGCGCTCGGCGGCGAGGTGGCGGCCACCCGCGCGGTGGTGGACGCGGGCTGGGTGCCGTACTCGATGCAGGTCGGCCAGACCGGGAAGACGGTCTCGCCGAAGCTCTACATCGCCTGCGGCGTCTCGGGCGCGATCCAGCACAAGGTGGGCATGGCCAACGCCGGCACGATCATCGCGATCAACAAGGATCAGAACGCGCCCATCTTCGAGTTCGCCGACGTCGGCGTGGTCGGCGACGCGCTCGCGATCCTGCCGAAGCTGACCGAGCTCGTCGCCGCGCGGCGGGGCTAGGACTCCTTGGGCGCGTCCGGCTCGGTGTCGCGCAGCGCCACGAGCGCGTTTCGCAGCCGCACGACCTCGGCCAGGACGTCGCTCAGGCGCTGGTCGGGCGGCGCCTCGGGCACCGGCCG
>DATCPV010000251.1:0-6333 GCA_036569885.1 Gaiellales bacterium
TGAGGGTGGAGCGGGCCGCGACGAGGTCGGCGGGCGTGCCCTCGAAGACGATCTGGCCACCGTCGTGGCCGGCGCCGGGACCGAGGTCGATGATCCAGTCGGCGTGCGCCATGACCGCCTGGTGGTGCTCGATGACGATGACCGACTTGCCGGAGTCGACGAGCCGGTCGAGCAGACCGAGCAGCTGCTCGACGTCGGCGAGGTGGAGGCCGGTGGTCGGCTCGTCGAGAACGTAGACGTCGCCCTTCTCGGCCATGCGGGTAGCCAGCTTGAGCCGCTGCCGCTCGCCGCCGGACAGCGTGGTGAGCGGCTGGCCGATGCTGAGGTAGCCGAGCCCGACATCGGATAGGCGCTCGAGGATGGCGTGCGCGGCCGGCGTGCGCGCCTCGCCGGAGCCGAAGAACTCCTCGGCCTCGGTCACCGACATCGCGAGCACCTCGCTGATGTCGCGACCGCCGAGGTGGTGATCCAGCACCGACGCCTGGAAGCGCCTCCCCTCGCACTCCTCGCACGTGGTCGCAACGCCGGCCATCATCGCCAGGTCGATGTAGATGACGCCGGCGCCGTTGCAGTTGGGGCAGGCGCCCTCGGAGTTGGCGCTGAACAGCGCCGGCTTCACGCCGTTGGCCTTCGCGAAGGCCGTGCGGATCGGGTCGAGCAGTCCGGTGTAGGTCGCCGGGTTGCTCCGTCGGGAGCCGCGGATCGCGGCCTGGCCGATCGACACCACTCCGTCCCGGCCCGACACCGAGCCGTGGATCAGCGAGCTCTTTCCCGACCCGGCCACACCGGTCACAACCACCAGCACGCCGAGTGGGATGTCAACATCGACGGCCTGCAGGTTGTGGGTGTCGGCGCCGCGCACCTCCAGCACTCCCGCCGGTGTCCGCACGTCCGGCTTCAGGGACGCCCGGTCGTCGAGGTGCCGCCCGGTCAGCGTGCCGCTGGCCCGCAGGCCGTCGACGCTGCCCTCGAACACCACCTCGCCACCGGCGGCGCCCGCGCCGGGGCCAAGATCGACCACGTGGTCGGCGATGTCGATCGCCTCGGGCTCGTGCTCGACGACCAGCACGGTGTTGCCCTTGTCGCGTAGCCGCAGCAGCAGGTCGTTCATCCGCTGGATGTCGTGCGGGTGCAGCCCGACCGTCGGCTCGTCGAACACGTAGGTCACGTCGGTCAGCGACGAGCCGAGGTGGCGGATCAGCTTGGTGCGCTGTGCCTCGCCGGCCGACAGCGTGCCCGTCGGCCGGTCGAGCGCGAGGTAGCCCAGGCCGATCTCCGTGAACGCCTCGAGCGTCTGCTGCAACGCTTCGAGCAACGGCGCGACCGACGGCTCGTCGAGGCCACCGACCCACTCGGCCAGGTCGCTGATCTGCATGGCGCAGGCACCGGCGATGTTCAGGCCGTCGATCTTCGAGGAACGGGCGCCCTCGTTCAGCCGGGTCCCGTCGCACTCGGGGCAGGCGGTGAAGGTAACGGCCCGGTCGACGAAGGCCCGGATGTGCGGCTGCATCGCCTCCCTGTCCTTGGAGAGCATCGACTTCTGGATCCGCAGGATCAGTCCCTCGTAGGTCAGGTTGACGCCCGCGATCTTCACCTTGGTCGGATCGCGATGCAGGAAGTCGTGCAGCTCCTTCTTGGTGTAGGCGCGGATCGGCTTGTCCGGGTCGAGGAAGCCCGACTTGGAGTAGAGCCGCGAGTTCCAGCCGCCCCCGGTGTAGCCCGGGACGGTGATCGCGCCCTCGGAGAGCGACTTGCTGTCATCGAAGAGCTGGGCCAGATCGAGGTCGGTCACGCTGCCCATGCCCTCGCACCGCGGGCACATGCCGCCGGTGACGCTGAAGGTCTTCTTCACCGTCTTCCGGGAACCGCGCTCGACCGTGATCGCGCCGGCGGCCCTGATAGAGGGGACGTTGAAGGAGTACGCCTTGGGCGATCCGATGTACGGCTGTCCGAGCCGGCTGTAGACGATCCGCAGCATGGCGTTTGCGTCGGTGACGGTGCCGACGGTCGAGCGCGGGTTGGACCCGATTCGCTCCTGGTCGACGATGATCGCCGTGGTCAGCCCCTCCAGCAGGTCGACCTCAGGGCGCGATTGTGTCGGCATGAAGCCCTGCACGAAGGCGCTGTAGGTCTCGTTGATGAGGCGCTGCGACTCCGCGGCGATCGTGCCGAACACCAGCGAGCTCTTGCCCGAGCCCGAAACGCCGGTGAACACCGTCAGCCGGCGCTTCGGGAGCTCGACGCTTGTGTCCTTGAGGTTGTTCACCCGCGCGCCCTGCACGCGGATCAGATCGTGGCCGTCGGCCACGTGCAGCGCGGGCGATCGCGTCTCCGTCCTCGTGGCCATGCTCACGCGTCGAGCGGGAGCCGCTCCAGGAGGGCGTCGATGCGTGCGTGGCCACCCTTCGCTCCTTCCTCGACGCCGTACTGCATCGACGTGTCGCGCTCCTCGGTCGTCTCGAAGTGCATCGTCTGCGTCACTTTCGTCCGGTCGTCGCCCAGATCGTCGAACTCGAGCGTCTGGAGGTGGTTTTGGAACGTCTGCACGAGCCGCTCGGGGGCATCGACCTCGCGGAACTCGCCCTCGACGGTGCCAAAGGAGGTGCGGAAGCGCCACGCGCCGCCGGCGCGGACGTCCATCTCCTCGACGACCGTGCCGTCGCCCCACCATTCCGGGATCAGCCTCGGGTCGGTCCAGACGGAGAAGACGTGCGCGCGCGGTGCGTCGAAGATCCGCTCGACGCGGATCTCGAGCTCGCTCGGGGTGGTGACGGTGGTGGTGTTCATCGTGCTCCTTTCGTGCGTTCGACGACCTGGTCGAAGCGGTCGAGCCGCTGCAGCCACGTGCTAATACCCTCGAAGGCGTACGGCACAAGCATGCACCTGCGGACACGGCCGACCTTCTCGGTCGTCACGAGCTCCGCCTCCTCGAGCAGCCGGATGTGCTTCTTCATCCCGGTCAGCGACATGCCGAAGGGCTCGGCGAGCTCGCTGATCGACGCGCTGCCGGAACCCAGCCGTTCCAGGACGGCGCGGCGGGTCGAGTCGGCGAGGGCTGAGAACGCGCGGTCGGTGGTCGTTGGATACTGAACCATTACGTTCACTATAGGAGGTCGAGCCCTGCCATGCAACGCGACCCGGCATCCTCCGTCCGAGCGATCCAATCCGGCTCGGCAGGCGAACGCACATCATGCATGCATCGACGAGCGGTAGCATCGCCGCTGCCTTGCCCGACCGCGCCCCGTCCCTCGTCACGCTTGCTCCGGGCGGGCCGGCGCGTGGAGTCGCGCTGATCGCGCACGGCGGGAAGCAGAAGAGCACGGCGCCCGACTCGAACCTACGCTCGCCGGCGCTGCGCATGTTCCCGTTCCTCGGCGACCTCGCCCGGACAGGGCGTCGCGGCGGGCTCGCCGTCGCGCAGCTGCGTTACCGGTTCGTCGGCTACAACGACGGCGACCCGGTCTCGGACGTCGAATGGGCACTGGAGCAGCTCTCCGGCCGCTTCGCGGCACCCGTGTGCCTGGTCGGCCACTCCATGGGCGCCCGGGCCGCGCTGCGGGCCGCCGGTCACCCGTCGGTGGCCGCCGTGGCGGCGCTCGCGGCCTGGCTGCCAGACGGCGAGCCCGTCGAGCAGCTGGCCGGACGCACGATCATGCTCGCGCACGGCACCGGCGACCGGGTCACCGATCCGGCCCGCTCGCTCGAGTTTGCCCGCCGGGCGCGCTCGACGGCCGCCCGGCTGTGCCGGTTCGAGCTTCAGCACACCGGCCACGCCATGCTCCAGCGGCTGCCGCTGTGGCAGTCGCTCACGCGCCGGTTCGTGCTGGGCGCGCTGGGCCTCGAGCCGATGGACGAACGTGTCGCGGCCGCGTTCGCGCTGCCGCCCGAGCGCGCCCTGCGAGTGCCGCTGTGACCCCCCTGCGGGTCGCGGTGGTGGGCAGCGGTGTGGCCGGGCTGACGGCGGCGCACATCATCGCCCGCACGCACGAGGTGACCCTGTTCGAGCGCGACGATCGCCTGGGCGGCCACGCCAACACGATCGCGATCGGTACGGCCGACGGCCGCGAGGTGGCGCTCGACACCGGGTTCATCGTGCACAACCAGCGCACCTACCCGACGCTGCTGCGGCTCTTCGCCGATCTGGGCATCGCCACCCAGGCCAGCGACATGAGCTTCGGCGTCCGGTGCGAGGGCTGCGGCCTCGAGTACGCCGGCGCCCGGGGAATGCACGGCGTCGTGCCCCGGCCGGGGGTGCTCGGACGGCCGCGCTACCTGCGGATGCTGACCGAGGTCAAGCGCTTCCACCGCCAGGCCCGCACCGTGCTGAGCGATCCGGCTGCCGACGGCCTCACGCTGGACGGATTCCTGCGTCGGGGGGGATACTCACCCTACTTCGCCGACCACTTCATGCTGCCGCTGACCGGCGCGGTCTGGTCATCGTCTCCCTCCACCATCCGCGACTTCCCCGCTCGTTACCTGATCCGCTTCCTCGCCAACCACGGGATGCTGACCGTGAAGAACTCGCCGCAGTGGCGGACGGTCACGGGGGGCAGCCGTGAGTACGTCGCCCGCATCGCCCGGGGCCTCGCCGACCGCGTGCACGTCGGGACGCCGGTCGAGTCGATCGCCCGCGACGACACCGGTGTGACCGTGAACGGCGAGCACCGCTTCGACCGCGTCGTGATCGCGGCGCACCCCGACCAGGCCGTGCGGATGCTCGCCGCTCCCACCGCTGCCGAACGGTCGGTGCTGGGCGCGTTTGCCTACTCGTCCAACCAGACCGTCCTCCACACCGACGCGTCGCTGCTGCCGCGTGCGGCCGGCGCCCGCGCCTCCTGGAACTACCTGCTCGACGCCTGCTCCACCAGCCAGCCGCTGGTCCACGTCACTTACCACCTGAACCGCCTCCAGGCGCTGCGCGAGCCGGTCGACTACTGCGTCACGCTCAACCAGACCACGCGCATCGGTGCCGGCCACGAGCTGCGCCGGATGACCTACGAGCACCCGGTCTACACCCACGCGAGCCTCGCGGCGCAGAGCCGGCTGCCGTCGCTCCAGGGCGAGTGCCACACCTACTACTGCGGCGCCTATCACGGCTGGGGATTCCACGAGGACGGCTGCGTGTCGGGGCTGCGGGCGGCGCTCGCGATGGGGTGCGCCTGGTGAGGTCGGCCATGTACGAGGGCCATGTGGTGCACGAGCGCCGGACGCAGCTGCGAAACCTGTTCCGCTACTCGGTCTACATGTGGCTCGTCGACCTGGACGAGCTCGACCAGCTCGATCGCCGGTTGTGGGCCTTCGGGCACAACCGCCGGGCGCTCACCACGATCCGCGCCCGCGACCACCTGGGCGACCCCCGGCGCTCGATCAAGGCCAACCTGCTGGCCTATCTGGACTCCCACGGCATCGATCTCGAAGGCGGCCGGGTGGCGCTCCTCACCAACGCCCGCGTGCTCGGCTACGTGTTCAACCCGCTGTCGGTGTTCTATTGCCACCGCCCCGACGGCGAGCTGCGCTGTGTGGTCGCCGAGGTGCACAACACCTACGGCGAACGCCACTGCTACCTGCTCGAGCCCGGCGAGCGCGGCCACGCCGAGGCGGGCAAGGAGTTCTACGTCTCACCGTTTCTGACCGTCGACGGCCGCTACCGGATGTCGGTCCCGGCGCCCGGTGAGCGGCTGTCGGTGCAGATGGCGCTGCACCAGGACGAGCGGCGCGTGTTCTCGGCCTCGCTGACCGGACGGCGGCTGCCGCTGACGAACGCCGCGGTCACGCGGATGCTGCTGCGCCATCCGCTGATGACCGCCCGGGTCACGTCGCTCATCCACATGCAGGGAGTCAAGCTCTGGCTGCGGGGCGTCACCCGCGTCCCGCGCCCCCCGCACTCACCGCAGGAGCACGTGGGATGACGGTCGCGAGCCATACGGGGTCAGACCCCATTTGGCGCATCCCGATGCCGCCGCGGGCGGCGGTGCGGGCGACCATCGCGCGGGGGCTCTTCCTGCGCACCGTGCGCGGGCTGCGCGACGCGCCGCTGCGGGTCGTCCTGCCCGACGGCGCGATCGCGGCCGAGGGCCGCCCCGGCGCGCCGGTGATGACGATCACGCGGGATGCGTTCTTCCACCGGCTGGCCGCGGCGGGCAAGATCGGGTTCGGCGAGGCGTACATGGCGGGCGACTGGACCGCCGACGACCTGGCTGCGACGATGAGGGCCTTCGCCGCTCACGTCGAGCGGCTCCTGCCGGGGCCGCTGCAACGCCTGCGGCGCCTGTACGAGCCGCGAATGCCGGCCCAGCAGCGCAACACGATCGCGGGCGCGGCCCGCAACGTGGC
>DATCPV010000252.1:0-4319 GCA_036569885.1 Gaiellales bacterium
CTACAGGACCATGCGCCGCCTGGAGCTGGCGCGACACGCGATTGCCGCCGGCGCGCCGCTCGTGGATGCCGCGGCGACAGCCGGCTTCGCCGATCAGAGCCATATGACGCGCCAATTCAAGCGCGCCTACGGCATCACGCCCGGTCGCTGGGCGGCGGCGACGGCCGTCACGCACCCCGCCTGACGACTTCGTCTCGCCGAATACACCGCGCTGGTCAAGAGGCTGCGATTCGGCGGCTGGCGGCCGAACCTACGCCGCCCGCCGCACCCCGAGCTCGACGAGAAGCGGCGCCAGTTCAGCGGCCGGGAGGGGCGGCGAGAGCGCGAATCCCTGGATGAGGTGGCATCCGGCCTTCGCGAGCTGCTTCCAGGTGTCATCGTCCTCGACGCCCTCGGCGACCACGCTCTTGCCGAGCCTGTGCGCGAGCTGGATGGTCGCGTGGACGATGGCGGAGTCGGCGGTGTTGCTCGCCATCTGCACGACGAACGAGCGGTCGATCTTGATCTCCCTGACCGGCAGGGTCTTGAGATGTCCGAGCGACGAGAAGCCTGTGCCGAAATCGTCGAGCGAGAGGGACACGCCCAGCGCCTCAAGCTGGGTGAGAACGTCCTGGATGCGGACGGGGTCCGAGAACAGCGAGCTCTCCGTGACCTCGACCACGAGCGCGCCTGCGGGCAGCTCGTGACGTTCGAGTGCCGCGACGATCTGCGCCGGGAGGTCCACGTCGAGCAGGTCGGCCACCGCCACGTTGACCGAAACGTGTAGCGCGAATCCGGCCCGGTGCCACGTCTTGCACTGGGCCAGCGCGAGGTCGGTGACACGCCGCGTCAGGGAGCGGATGAGGCCGGTGCTCTCGGCGAGCGGAATGAAGACATCCGGCTGGAGGAGCCCGAGCAGCGGGTGCCGCCAGCGGGCCAGTGCTTCGACGCCGACGATCTCGCCGGTGCGGGAGTCGGCCTTCGGCTGGAAGTGCACCTCGATCTCGTCGCGGCGCAGCGCCCGCTCGCGGTCTGCTGCCAGCGTCAGCCGGTCGCGGGAGTGGGTGTCGCGCTCGGATGCGTACAGCTCACGGCCGGTGTGGGCGCTCTTTGCCTGGTACATCGCGACATCGGCGCGCCGCATGAGCTCTCCCGCCGTGTCGGCGTGGGCGGGGTAGAGCGCGATCCCGACACTTGCGCCGACCTGGAGTGCGAGATCCTGCACGTCGAACGGCTCGCTGAGGACGTCTCGGATCCGGTCGGCGATGCGCAGCGCGTCGGCCTCGTCCGACGGCGTGTCCACGACGATCCCGAACTCGTCGCCGCCGAGTCGCGCCAGGGTATCGGACGGCCGCAGGACCTCCACGAGCCGCGGTCCGATCTGGCGCAGGAGTTCGTCGCCCGACGAGTGTCCGAGCGTGTCGTTCAGCTCCTTGAACCGGTCGAGGTCGACGATGAGCACGGCCATGCCGTCGCCGGCAAGCGCGCTGCGGGCAATCGCCTCCTCGAGGCGGCGCTGGAAGAGGCGCCGGTTGGGGAGCTCGGTCAGGTCGTCGGTGACCGCCTGCCGGCGGGTCTCGTTGAACGACTGCCGGTCACGAAACGCGAGGGCGGTGCGCAAGAGCGCCGCCAGCACGGTGAGCATCGCGAGCACGAACGACAGCAGGCCGAGCCGCACGAAGTGGTCGTAGCCGAGCACCGCAACGGCGGCGAGAGCGAACGCTGCGGGGACGAGCAGGGTCGAGAGGCTCTCTGTGCGCGCCAGGTCGGACGTCCCCGGCCGCTGCCACGCGGCGAGCGCGATCAGCCCGACGCCGGCCATGTAGAACAGGTTCGCGACCTGGCTGGACGAGCTCGAGTTCTGGGCGACCTGGAGCAGGACGATCGAGTCGGCGACCGTGAGCACGAGAAAGCCCGCACCGAGCAGGGCCCACGTCCGGTCGAGCCGCCAGCCCCGGAGCGAGAAGACGCCCACGACGAGGGCCGTGAGCACGAGGTCGGCGATGGGGTACGCAATGTTTGTGGCAACCGCGCTCAGGCTTCCGGTCGCCGCGTCGAGCACCGGCCCCAGCACCAGCGCGGCCCCGACACACGCGATCCCGAGGCCGGCGACGATGCCGTCCAGCCAGACGCCGGCGGGGATCCCCCGCCAGTGGTGGCGGGCCAGGAGGGCGATGCCCACGTAGCTCATCGGATACAGGGCCAGCCACAGCCCGTCGCTGACCGAGGGGATCGGCGGATTCGCCAGGTTGCCGAGCCATAGCGACCAGACGAGGTTCCCCGCCCCGTAGAGCGAGATGCCCACGGCGATCATGACCCAGGGCGCGCGCGCCTCGGCGATCCGGAACGCGCGGAAGACCACGATCCCGGCGACGAGGACATACACGGCGCACGATGCCCAGTTCTGCGTCGGTGCGTCGAGACGGCTGCCACCGACGCCGAGCAGGGTGTGAATTGCGGCGGCCACGATAACCACCGCCATCGCCGTGAACGTGCCGGCGAGCGCGTGACGTTGGCGCGCGGGGAGGGTGCCGGCGGGGGTGAACATCATTGACTATCGGCAATAACCGTCGACCAGGGGAGGACGGCGCTCCGAGCGGCTCACTCCACATCGAACCGCAGCGGCGTCACGACCGCGCGCTCGGCGGGGCCGATGCGGACGGGGCGGCGCGCCTCGATCTCGTATCGCCAGCACACGATGTGGCCCTCGACGGCCGTCGGCAGGCCCGGCGGGATCGTGAATGCGAAGGGATGCCAGCGCCGGTCGGGATCGCATTCGACGGTCAGATCCTCATCCCAGAGCCGCTGGGTGCGCCACAGCGGCGGCTGGCGGTGGTGGCGGAAGCGGAAGTTGACGCGCCACGACTCCTCGCAGCGGGCGATGACCTCGACGGCCCGAGTAGCGCCGTCGGCGATGTGGACGCGGCCCTGAATCTGGCCGCCGCCCTCGAGCACGGCGTCGGCCAGCTCGATGTGGAAGTGGCGCGCGGGGAACGATGCGATAACACGGTCGTGGCGCAGGCTGGTCTCGTGCACGTCCCGCACGCCACCCGAGATCTCCACCGGCACCAACGCCTGCCCCCGCCGCCGGCCCGATACGGGGGTGCGGGCCCGGATGGCGAAGCTGAGCCCGCAGTGCGGTCCCGCCACGACCGGTGGCGTTGCCAGGGGGACCGCCAGCTCGAACGGGCTGGCAGCGCCGTTCGGGGCGACGACGCACGAGCACATCGGCATCGCCAGCCGTCCCGACGGGCAGGTCTCGACCCGGAGCAGGGTCACGTCGGCAGGCTCTGAGAGCCCGCGCACGCGGCCTCGGATCGGCGCTCCGGCCACGGCCGGGGTCGTCACCTCCAGTTCGGGCCGGTGCCCGGTTGGGCCATCCTGGTTGCGATGAAACGCCACCGGCGATCTCCCACGGAAACGACCTGGACGGTAGCCGAGCCAGCGCGTGAGCGGGGCCACGTATACGATCGGCGCATGCCGCTTCTGGCCGCCGCCATCGGAACCATCGCCACGGTCGCCTTCATCCTCGGCGGAGGGTGGCTGCTGGGCCGGGTCGCGCTGTCGCTGTTCCGCAGGGCTACGCGGGGTCGCGCTGAAGCTCCATCGTCGAGCAGTGGACGCCGCCGCCGCCCTTCTGGATCTCGTCGTAAGGGATCGTGACGACCTCGAAGCCGCGCCGCTCGAGTTGCTCCCGGCTGCGCGGGTAGCCGTCGGTCATGAGCATCCGCCCCGGGGCGAGCGCGAGCGAGTTGATCGCCCATTCCTCGCCGGCCGGGCAGGGGATCGCCTCGATGCCGAGCTCGCGCAGCCGGTCGAGGAACCAGTACGGCAGTCCGTTGATGTCCACCATCGCCGCCTCGGGGGTGACCATGCCGAGGTGGGCGTCGAGGTGGATCGACCAGCCGATCATCGGCACCACGATCAGCTCGATCCCGAGTTCGGCGAGTGCCGACCGCAGCTGTGCGGCGCCCTCGTCGTTGCAGCGGATCGACGTGCCGTAGGCGGCGACCGACCGGCTGAGCTTGATGAGGCTTCCGCCCTCGACCAGGCCCGTCCCGGTGATCGTGCGCAGGATGGGCATTCCGAGCGCGGCCACCGCCCGGGTGACGATCGGCTCCTCGCCCCGGCGCATCGCCGGCGCCATGCGGCCGATGATCGCGCCTCCGGGCACGGTCACGAGCGGGTCGCGGGTATAGATCGGCCGGGTCAGATGGGGCGGCCCGTCCTCCTCGATTGCAACGACCTCGACGCCCTCCGCCTCGAGCGCGGCCACGAGCCCTCGGTGCTGCTCCCGGACGAGCGCAAGATCGGGCGGCGTGCGTGACTCCCAGTACCAC
>DATCPV010000253.1:0-1824 GCA_036569885.1 Gaiellales bacterium
CGACGGCCGCGGCGTCGTCTATACGAGCGTCGAGGCGCACTCGAGCGTCGAGCGCGCCGTTGAGGTGCTGGGCTTCGGGCGGCGCTCCCTCCGGACGATCGAGATCGACTCCAACCGGGGCATGCGCACCGACGTGCTCGCGGCGGCGCTCGAGCACGACATCGGCGAGGGGCGGGTGCCGGTGGCGGTGGTCGCTAGCGCGGGCACGACGCTCACCGGCGCCGTCGATCCTCTCCGGGCGGTTGCCGAGGTGTGCGGCCGTCACGGCGTGTGGCTGCACGTGGACGGCGCGTACGGGCTGCCCGCGGCGGGGACTCCGTCGGCGCGCGCCCTGTTCGACGGGCTGGAGCTGGCCGACTCCGCGGCGCTCGACGGGCACAAGTGGCTGTTCGTCCCGAAGGCCTGCGGCGTCCTCCTGGTGCGCAACCGATCCGATCTCGAGGCCGCCTTCTCACACGATGCGCCCTACATCCCCGACATCGACCTGGTCGAGCACCCGGTCGACTGGACGCTCGAGTACTCGCGGCCGTTCCGGGCGCTCAAGCTGTGGCTCGCCCTGCGCGCACACGGCGCCTCGGCGTTCCGCGACGCCATCGAGCACGACCTCAAGCTCGCCCGGATTGTGGCCGACCGCGTTCGCGCCGCCGACGACCTGGAGCTCCTGGTCGAGCCGGCGCTCTCGATCGTGCCCTTCCGCCGCATCCCCGCCCGAGGCGACGTCGACGAGCACAACCGCCGCCTCGTCCGGGCACTGCAGGAGGACGGGCGGCTCTACGTGACGGCGGCGATGGTCGACGGGCAGTGGTGCCTGCGGCCGTGCATCGTCAACTTCCGCACCACGGTCGAGGACGTGCATGCGCTGGTCGACATCACCCGCGACATCGGCCGCCGGATCGAGGCGGAGTCGGAGTAGCCCGTCACTGGGAGGGAGCGGTCCAGGGCTCGTGCCAGCCGCCGCGGCCGGCGGTCAGCTTGTCGGCCTCGGCCGGGCCCCAGCTGCCGCGCTCGTAGGGGATCACCGGCGGCGGGTTGTCGAGCGCCGGCTGCACGATCCGCCACGTCTCCTCGACGGAGTCCTGGCGGGTGAAGTGGGTGCGATCGCCGCGCAGGGCGGCCGAGAGCAGCTCCTCGTAGGGGGTGGGCGTGACGGCGCCGGGATCTCCCAGCTCGACGTCGAGGTTGACTGTCTCGACACCCGGCTTGCCGGTGCGCAGCGACTGCAGCTGGATGCTGGTGCCGGGATCCGGATCGATGCGCAGGATGTAGTGGTTGGGCTCGGGCCGGTGGTCGCCGCCGATGAAGCGGAGCCGGGGCGCGTGCTTGAACACGATTCGCACCTCGGTCGCGCGCACCGGCAGCGCCTTGCCCGCGCGGATGTAGAAGGGCACGCCCGCCCAGCGCCAGTTGTCGACCTCGGCGCGGAGCGCCACGAAGGTCTCGGTGTCCGAGTCCGCCGCGACCCCGTCGACCTCGCGGTATCCGGCGTACTGGCCGCGCACCATCCGGGCGGGATCCAGGTCATGCATGGAGGAGAAGACGTCGTGCTTGCGGTCGTCAACCGCGTCGGAGCCCGCCCGCGCCGGCGGCTCCATCGCGACCAGGCTCAGCACCTGCAGGAGGTGGTTTTGGACGACGTCGCGAAGCGCGCCGACCGCGTCGTAGAAGCGCCCGCGGCCCTCGACGCCGAAGTCCTCCGCCATCGTCAGCTGCACGCTGGCGACGTGATTTCGGTTCCAGACAGGCTCGAGCAGCGAGTTGGCAAAGCGCAGGTAGAGGATGTCCTCGACCGGCATCTTGCCGAGGAAGTGGTCGATGCGGAAGAGC
>DATCPV010000254.1:0-7812 GCA_036569885.1 Gaiellales bacterium
CCCCTCCTCTCAGGTCGCGGCTACGGCGAGCAACTCTCGCCGTAGCTCTTTGATCTCGTCGCGCAGCTTGGCGGCGTACTCGAACCGGAGCTCCTCCGCGGCGGCGAACATCTCCTCCTCGAGCTCGATCGTCAGCTTCTCCAGGTCATCACGTGACATCCCCTCGACCTCCTTGCGCCCGCGCCGGCGGCGGCCGGGCACGTGGGGCGCCGTGTCCATCGTCAGGAACTCGGCGATGTCGGAGACGCCCTTGTGTATCGACTCGGGCGTGATCCCGTGCTCCTCGTTGTAGGCGACCTGGATCGCACGCCGGCGGCCGGTCTCCTCGATCGCGACGCGGATCGCCTCGGTCATCTTGTCGGCGTACATCAGCACCTTGCCGTTCAGATTTCGGGCCGCCCGGCCGATCGTCTGGATCAGCGCCGTCTTGCCGCGCAGGAAGCCCTCCTTGTCGGCGTCGAGGATCGCCACCAGCGAGACCTCCGGAAGATCGAGCCCCTCGCGCAGCAGGTTCACGCCCACCAGCACGTCGAAGTCGCCGAGGCGCAGCTCACGGATCACCTTGATCCGCTCGAGCGTGTCGATCTCGGAGTGCAGGTAGCGCGTGCGCACACTTGACTCGAGCAGGTAGTCGGTCAGGTCCTCGGACATCTTCTTGGTCAGCGTCGTCACCAGCACCCGCTCGCCCGCCTCGGCCCGGGCCCGGATCTCTCCCAGCAGGTCGTCGATCTGGCGCCGGGTCGGGCGCACCTCGACCTCCGGGTCGACGAGGCCGGTCGGGCGGATGATCTGCTCGGCGATGTGGGTCGAGTGGCGCAGCTCGAACGCGCCGGGCGTCGCCGACACGAACAGCAGCTGGTTGGCGCGGTCGAGGAACTCGTCGAAGCGCAGCGGCCGGTTGTCGAGCGCCGACGGCAGCCGGAACCCGAACTCGACCAGCGTCTGCTTGCGCGAGCGGTCGCCCTCGTACATGCCGCCGATCTGGGGCACCGTCTGGTGCGACTCGTCGATGATGATCAGGTAGTCGTCGGGGAAGTAGTCGAGCAGCGAGTGCCCGGGGCTTCCCGGCTCGCGGCCGTCGAGATGCCGCGAGTAGTTCTCGATGCCGTTGCAGAAGCCGACCTCGCGCAGCATCTCCATGTCGTACTCGGTGCGCGAGCGCAGGCGGTGGGCCTCGAGCATCTTGCCCTCGGCCTCGAGCTCGGCCAGCCGCTCGCGCAGCTCGTCCTGCACGCGCGCGATGGCCGGCTCGAGCTTCTCGCGCTCGAGGGCATAGTGGGTGGCGGGGAACACGCCGAGGTGGTCGAGCCGCGCGTACACCTCGCCGGTCATCGGGTCGAAGTGCGTGATCGCCTCGACCTCGTCGCCGAACAGACTGACCCGGTAGGCGGTCTCCATGTTCGCCGGCTGGATCTCGATCACGTCGCCGCGGACGCGGAACCGGCCCCGGCCCATCACGACGTCGTTGCGCTGGTAGTGGATGTCGACCAGCTTGCGCAGGATCTCCTCGCGCGGCTTCTCGTCACCTACCGACAGGAACAGCACGAGCTCGGAGTAACTCTCGGGCGAGCCGATGCCGTAGATGCACGACACGGAGGCCACGATGACGACGTCACGGCGTGCGAACAGGGCCGAGGTGGCCGCGTGGCGGAGGCGGTCGATGTCGTCGTTGATCGAGGAGTCCTTCTCGATGTACGTGTCGGACGACGGCAGGTAGGCTTCGGGCTGGTAGTAGTCGTAGTAGCTGACGAAGTACTCGACCGCGTTGTGCGGGAAGTACTCGCGAAACTCGTTGCAGAGCTGCGCGGCGAGCGTCTTGTTGTGGGCGATCACGAGCGTCGGCCGGTTGATGCGCTCGATGACGCGCGCCATCGTGTGCGTCTTGCCGGTGGCGGTCGCGCCCAGAAGCGTCTGGTTGCGGTCGCCGCGGTTGATGCTCTCGGCCAGCTCGGCGATCGCCCGCGGCTGGTCGCCGGTGGGCTCGTAGGCGGCGGAAACCTTCAGGTCGGGCACGCCGTTAAGTGTAGACAGGAGATGTGTACGATCGAGCCGCCGTGCCCGCCCCGAACCCCGTGACACCGCCCGAGCCCGTCCTGCGCGACGACGCGGTCGAGCTGCGGCCATGGGGCATGCCGGGCGGCGACGGGCTGACCCTGGCGGTGATCGAGCGCGGCAGCGCGACGCCGCGAGGCCATATCGGCCTGCGGGTGCTCGAGGATGACCGCGAGGTGGCCGAGGTCGTCCACGACGACGTGCACACGGCGGCCGTGCGACTGCTGGCCGCGTGGGCGCTGCGCAGGTGGGGCCTGGCCCGGCTGCAGCTCGCGACGCCTGTGGACGACACGGCCTCCCAGGATGCCGCCGAGGAGGCCGGATTCCGGCGTGAAGGCGTGCTGCGATCGTGGTCCGAGGTCGATGGCCGCCGCATCGACATGGTGATGTTCTCGCTGCTTCCGGGTGACCTGTGAGCACGCCGATCACGCTCCCCGAGCCGATGCTGCGGGACGCGACCGCCGGGTTGCGCCCGTGGCGGGAGGCCGATATCCCCGTGGTGGTCGCGATGTCGCGCGACCCGGACGTCCTCCGCTTCACGAACGTCCCCGACCCCTACGGCGAGGACGATGCGGGCATCTGGCTCGCGCTGCAGCCGGCCCGCCTGCGGGCCGGCGACGGCGCGGCATTCGCGATCGTCGAGCCGCCGGACGATCGCCCGCTGGGTGCGATCGGCGTACGGGTGCTGCATGGGCGCGGGATCGCCGAGATCGGCTACCACCTCGCCCCCGAGGCCCGTGGCCGCGGCCTGGCGACGGCGGCGCTGCGCCTGCTCTCGGCGTGGTCGCTGCGAACGCTTCCGGTCGCGCGGCTGCAGCTGACCACCCACCTCGACAACCCGGCGTCGCAACGGGTGGCCGAGAAGGCGGGCTACACCCGCGAGGCGGTGCTGCGCGCCTGGGCCGACCAGCGCGGCACCCGCGTCGACCTGATCATGTACTCACTGCTGACAGGCGAGCTGTGACTCCTGCATAAACGGGGTCAGATATTCACACCAGCGGGCGTTCGCGCAGGTAGGGCAGCGGGCGGGACGGGTCGGGCGAGTCGATCTCGCGGCCCAGGCGGTGGCCGTCGAAGATCGCGTCGGCGATCAGGCGCGGGGCCACGCAGTCGCCGATCGCGTGCACCCCCTCCACCCCCTCGCGCTCGAGCGCCGCGGCGTCGGCCTGCAGCGCCCGGTAGAGGCCGTCGTCGGAGAGCCGCTGGGTGACGAGCACGACCCCGTCGGCGGGCAGCCGGACGTCGGCACCGAACTCGTCACGCGCCGTCACGCCTTCGGGATCGATCGAGGTGACCGTGGCGCCACGGTGCGCGGCGATCCCGAGCTCATGCAGGCGGCCGCGGAGGCGCACGCCCTCGAGCGTCTGGTCGCAGTAGGGCGCGACCAGGCCGAAGCAGGTCACGATCGTCACCTCGCGGCCCTCCGCGCGCAGCACCTCGGCCACGCCGGCGCCCGTAAAGTACCCCTCGTAGTCGACCACGACGACCCGCGCGCCCGGCGGCCGCAGGCCATCGACCATCACCTGCTCGGGCGTCAGCACGTGTCCGAGCCCGGCGCCCGCTCCGGGGATCGTCGCCCGGGTCATGCCGTTCACGCCGTCCGCCGACCAGTGCGCGCCGGTCGCCACCACGACGATCTGGGCGCCATAGTCGCGCGCCCCATCCACATCGAGCGATGTGTTGGGCACGAACTCGAGGTTTGAAAGCCGGTCGATCTGCACGCGCCGGTAGTCGATCACGCGCCCCCACTCCCCCAGTCCCGGCAGCCGCGTCACCCAGCGCATGCAGCCGCCCAGGTCGTCGCCTGAGTCCACCAGGTGCACCGGCTCCAGGCCGCGCTTGGCCAGCACGATCGCACACTCCATCCCGGCCGGCCCGGCCCCGATCACGACCGCGCTGCGATCGGCGTTCTGCGCGCGGTCGAACCGCTCCGGATGCCACCCCCGGCGGTGCTCCTCACCCGCCGTGGCGTTCTGGGTGCAGCCCAGGTGACGGCCCCAGATCGAGCGCGAGTAGCAGGCGTTGCAGCCGATGCACTCCCGGATCTCGTCGTAGCGGCCCTCCTCGATCTTGCTCGGCAGGAACGGGTCGGAGATCGACGGCCGGGCGGCGCCGATCAGGTCGGCCGCGCCGCTTCGCACGACCTCCGCCATGCGGTCGGGGTCGGTGAACCGCCCAACCACGACGATCGGCTTTGCGGTTGCCTCGCGGGCCCGCCCCGACCACTCGAGCTGGTAGCCCTGTTCGAAGAACCGCGATGCGCCGCTGTCAACCCGCTGCCAGCCGGACAGCGCCCCGATGGTCACGTCCCACAGGTCGACCATCGGATCGGCCCGGCGGATGAACTCGAGCCCCTCTCCGAGCTCGACCCCCGACCCCTCGAGCGTGTCGGCCGCGATCCGGACGGCGATCGCGCACTCGCCCCCGACCGCCTCCCGCACGAGTTCGATCGCCTCGAGCCAGAAGCGGGAGCGGTTGTCGAACGACCCGCCGTAGGCGTCGGTGCGGTGGTTGTAGACCGGCGAGAGGAACTGCGTCGGCAGGTAGGTGTGGGAGCCGTATACGTACACGATGTCGAAGCCGGCGTCGCGGGCGCGGCGGGCGGCGGCGACCCATTCGCGCTGGACGCGGCGGATGTCGGCCAGGTCCATCGCCCGCGGCACCGTGATCCCGTCGAAGTCACTCGAGAGCTGCGACGGGGCGAGCGGCGGCAGCCGCGACTCGCGCGTCTCGGCATACAGGCCGCCGTGCCACAGCTCGACGCCGGCGAGCGAGCCGTGGCGATGGGCCTCCTCGGTCATCAGGCGCAGGGCGCGGACGACCTCGTCGTCCCACAGCCGGGCCGACACGTAGGGCGTCTCGTCGGTCTCGGAGCTGATCGAGCAGTACTCCGTGCAGACCGCCGCCCAGCCGCCCTCGGCCTTCATCCCCCGGAATGCCGCCTGCGTCCATGGCTTCTCGACCCCGAACCCGGTGCAGTGCGGCACCTGGTAGAAGCGGTTTCGCAGGGTCTTCGGTCCGATCGGGACCGGCTCGAAGAGGATGTCATGCCGGCCCAGCCGGCCCATCAGGAGTCCGCGTCGAGCTCGGCCTTGCGCCGGTCGATGTGCTCGCGCAGCTCCTCGTCGACCGCGGCGTCGATGCCGGGGTCCTGCCACTCGTCGAGCAGCCGCTTCCACTCCTTCGTCGCCGCCTCCTCGACGGTCGGCGAGCCCTGCTTCTGCCAAGTCGTGTAGTTCTGCGACCGGAAGAGCGGGCTCATGAACACCCAGTCGCGGAAGTGCGCGAGGGTGTGGTCGGCGGCCAGGAACATGCCTCCCGGCCCCTCGGCCCGGATCGCGTCGAGGGCGAACTCCTCGTCGCCCAAGGCGATGCCCTGGGAGAGGATGTCGAACATCCGCAGCACCTCGAGGTCGAGCGCCATCTTCTCGTAGCAGGCGGTCAGGCCACCCTCGAGCCAGCCGGCTGCGTGCAGGACGAAGTCGGCCGGGGCCAGCATCGTCGCCCAGAGCGTGTTCAGCGTCTCGGCCGCCGCCTGGGCGTCGAGCGCGTTCGACGAGCACAGGCCGCCACCGCCCCGGTAGGGCAGGTGGTAGCGGCGCGCGAGCTGGCCGCCGGCGAGCGTGCCGATAACCGACTCCGGCGTGCCGAACGCGGGGCCGCCCGTGCGCATGTCGACGGCGGTGAAGAACGAGCCGAACAGGGCCGGGGCGCCGGGCCGGATCGCCTGCACGAGCGCGATCCCGGTCAGCGCCTCGGCCACCTGCAGCGCCAGGCCGCCCGCCACGCTCACGGGCGCGGTCGCGCCGGCCAGCAGGAACGGGGTCACGATCACGGGCTGGCCCGCCTGCGCCCACTCGATCAGCGCGTCCACCATCAGGAAGTCCCACACGAGCGGGCTGTTGGGGTTGACGACCCCCATGATCGCCGGCGTGCGCTCGATCCGCTCGCGGCCGCCGCAGGCGATCGCGGCCAGCTCGACGGAGTCGCGCGCCTTGGGGCCGGACGTCCCGTAGCAGACGTACGGCTTGTCCGACCAGCGCAGGATCGAGTAGTCCATGTCGAGGTGGCGGGAGTGCTCGCTCAGGTCGCCGGCCTCGACGGTGCCGCTCTGCTGGCACGTCATCAGGTCGGCCGCGTGGGCGATCTTGACCAGCTCGACGTGGTCGGCGATCCCCCCCTCGCGGCGCCCGCGCTCGAGATCGGAGCAGAAGGGCGACCCGCCGACGGGGGCCAGCACCGGCCTGCCGCCGCCGATCGTGACCGCCCGGTCGGGGTTGCGGGGCTCGAGCACGAACGACTCCGGCGCCGTGGCGACCGTCTCCATCAGGAACTCGCGATCCCAGCGCACGCGCTCGCCGTCGACGTCCTGCCCGAGCGAGCGCAGCAGCTCCAGGGCAGCCGGGTGGCGCACCTCGGTGCCGATCTCCTCCACGATCGTCATGGCGTGCTCGTGCACCGCCTCGAGGTCATCGGGCGAGAGAACAGGGATCGCCTCCATCGGCGGCGACTGTACCAGCGGCGTGCGCGATCCCGCTCGACCACCGGCTCCCGGCGCGTGTATGTTCGGCGGGTGAGCGTCGTCATCGAACAGCGCACCGCGGTAGAGGCGAAGCCGGCCGAGGCATTCGCGTTTCTGCACGACCCGGAGCGGCGGCAGGACTGGGACGCGATGGTCGACGGCTGCCGGCTCGAGACGGACGCTCCCGCCGCCGGCGCCCGCCTCCACCTGCACGGCCGCCGCAAGGCGCCGTCGTGGGTCGGCGAGTATGCGGAGTTCGACCCGCCGCGGCGATCGGTGCTGCGCCTGGTCGAGGGTGTCGGGATGCCGTTCTCGGCCTTCAGCCAGACCGTCACCGTGACCCGGCACGACGCTGGGACCAGCGTCGTCGCACTGCGGGTCGAGTATGCCGCCCGCGGCCCCGTCGTCCTGGTCGAGCGGTTCACGCTGCGCCCCCGGCTGGCAGGAGCGCTGCGCCGCTCGATCGCGAACATCGCCCGGCAGCTCGGATGAGCGACGACGGCACCCGCATGGCCGCCGACCAGGACTCAGGGCAGGTTGTAGGCGCGCTGGTACAGGCGCTGTGCGGCGCGGACGTCGGCGACGTACTCGCGCGTGGCGGTGAAGCGCAGCCGCACCGGCTGGCCGGGCGGAGTCTCGGCGATCCAGGCATCGACGTTCGACTGGCCGGCGTTGTAGGCCGCCAGGGCGAGATCGCCAGAGTCGGCATGGCCGGCGTACCTCTGGTCGAGATGGTGGAGGTACCAGCAGCCGTAGCGGATGTTGAGGTCGGGCACGTACAGGTCCTGGGGGATCCGGAACCGCTTGCCGCCGGTGTGCTCGGCGATGCCCCGCGCGGTCGACGGCAGGAGCTGCATCAGCCCGATCGCCCCGGCGCTCGAGCGCGTGTCCGCGCGGAATCGCGACTCGTCATAGATGACGGCGGCCACCAGCGCCGGGTCGAGGTGGTAGATGTGGGCGTAGCCGACGATCTCGCTCCGGTAGGAGAGTGGGTGATTGAGCCGCACCCACCAGCCCGGCTGGGCATGCTGCAGATAGGCGAATCCGCCGAGCGCGATGAGGGCCCCCACCGCGAGACCGAGAACCACTCTCCTGATCATGCCAGCAGCCGCTGCGCCAGGTCGGCGACGAACCGATCGAGATCCTCGAGGCTGCCGGTGTTCTCGTAGACGTGGTCGCTGCGCGCGGCCTTCTCGGCCTCCGGCAGCTGATTCTCCATCTGGGGCCCCGAGCCCGGT
>DATCPV010000255.1:0-1839 GCA_036569885.1 Gaiellales bacterium
CGTCGTAATAGAGCAGCCGGCGATGGCCGTTGGTGGTGTTGAACACCCGGTCGGCCTCATAGCCCTGTTCGGTCATGAAGGCGGTCACCGCCTTGCTGCGGCCCTTGAGCGTCACCAGGTCGATGTCCTTGTACTCCCGGCTGATCACGGGCGACGTGCCGTCCGGCAGATGGGCGCGAACCGCCAGTCCGCCGACCAGCCGCACGGGCACGTCGGCCGCCGCCGCGGCCGCCAGAAGGCGGCTTGCTTCGGCGACGATGTCGGCGTTTGGCGTGGCGTCGGACACGGTTGTGACGGAGAGGGTACACTCGCGCGGCGATGAGGATGCAGGCAGCCGTTCTGGAGGAGTTCGGCGCACCGCTGGTCGTCCAGGAGGTCGAACTCGCCGAGCCGCACGCCGGCGAGGTGCTCGTCCGTCTGGAGGCGTGCGGCGTGTGCCACACCGACCTGTACACGGCGTCGGGGGCCGACCCGTCGGGCTACGCCCCCACCGTTCTCGGCCACGAGGGCGCGGGCGTCGTGGAGCGCGTCGGCGACGGCGTCACGCTGGTGCGCCCTGGCGATCACGTGGTCACGCTGTTCTCGCCCCAGTGCGGCAAGTGCGTCCACTGCCTGAGCCCTCGCACCAACCTGTGCCTCGCGATCCGCGACATGCAGGGCAAGGGCTACCTGCCCGACGGCACCGCCCGGCTCTCGCGCGACGGCGAGGAGATCCGCCACTTCATGGGCACCTCCACCTTCGCCGAGTACACCGTGATGCCCGAGATCGCCCTCGCCAAGATCAACCCCGAGGCGCCGCTCGACCGCGCCTGCCTCTTTGCCTGCGGTCTGTCGACCGGCCTCGGCGCCGCGATCAACACGGCCGCTGTCGAGCCCGGATCGACGTGCGTCGTGTTCGGCGCGGGGATGGTCGGGCTCGGCGCCGTGGCCGGCTGCCGGCTGCAGGGGGCCGAGCGGATCGTCTGCGTCGACATGTCGACCGACCGGCTCGAACTGGCCCGCGGCCAGGGAGCCACCGAGGTGCTGGTCGGCGGCCCGGACACGGTCGCGGCGATCCTCGAGATGACGGGCGGGTTCGGGGCCGACTACACGTTCGAGGCGACGGGCCTCGTGGCCGTGATGCGCCAGGCGGTGGAGGCGGCCCGGATGGGCTGGGGCCTCGCCACCGTCGCCGGGGTCGCGGGCAAGGGCGAGACGCTGGACGTGATTCCGCGCCTGCTGATCACCGGGCGCCGGATCGCCGGGTCGTCGTTCGGCGGCGTCAAGGGCCGGGTCGGCGTGCCCGCGCTGATCGAGCGCTGGCTGGCGGGCGAGATCGACGTCGACCCGTTCGTCTCCCATCACCTGAAGCTCGCCGAGGTGAACCGGGGCTTCGAGCTGATGGAGGCCCAGGACGGCATCCGCAGCGTGCTGCACTTTTCGTAACCGGTCGTGGACGCCTTCGTCTGCCTCACCTGCGGAACCCAGTACCCGCCGGCGCGCCGACCGCCGCCAGAGTGTCCGATCTGCCTGGACGAGCGCCAGTACGTCGGCCACGACGGACAGCGCTTCACGACGGTCGCCGAGCTCGCACGGGACCACCGAAACCGGATCGAGGAGCTCGAGCCGGGGCTCGTCGGGATCGGCACCGAACCTGCGTTTGCGATCGGCCAACGCGCGCTTCGGGTCGACGGCCTGTTGTGGGACTGCATCACGCTGATCGACGCCCCCACGGTCGCCGCAGTGCGCGCGGCCGGCGGCGTGGACACGATCGCGATCTCGCATCCGCACTACTACGCGAGCATGGTCGAGTGGGCCGAGCGGCTCGATGCGCGGGTGCTGCTCCACGAGGCCGACAGC
>DATCPV010000256.1:0-5359 GCA_036569885.1 Gaiellales bacterium
GTGTGGTGGTGCCGTTCGCGGCCCCCTCCAGTGCGGCGATGATCTCGCCCGGGGGCGTGCCCTTCACGACGTAGCCCGACGCGCCGGCCTCGAGCATCGCAAGCACCAGGTTGGTGTCGTGGTAGGCGGAGTGGGCGACGATCTGCGTGGCCGGCGACCGTACGCGGATCGCCCGGGCCGCCGAGATGCCGCCGCCCGGCATGCGCACGTCGAGCAATGCGACATCGGGCTGGATCTCGGCTGCGAGGTCCGCCGCCTCGTCTGCATCCTCGGCGAGCCCGGCCACCTCGAAGCCGTCATGGGCACGGATGAAGTCGGCCACCATCCGCAGCAGGGGCGGCTCGTCGTCGGCGATCAGTACGCGGATTGTCATCGGTGGCAGGCGTCGCCCCACCCGATGGAACCACGCAGCGGCCGGCCGATACGACGCCCAGTCCCACCGCCAGCTTGACCCAAACCGGTACGGCTCAATGCCCGAACATCAAAGGGTAGCTCAGTTTGGATGGTAAACAAAGGCAGCGGCCGGCCGCCGCGGCCGCGCGGCGTCGGCGTGCGGGCGATAATGCCGCGAGATGCGCACCCAGGTCGGCATCGTCGGCGCGGGCCCAGCGGGGCTGGCGCTGGCCCAGATCCTGCATGTGCAGGGCATCGAGTCGGTCGTGATCGAGGCGCGCAGCCGCGACCACGTCGAGCACCGGATCCGGGCCGGCGTCCTCGAGCAGCCCACCGTCGACCTGCTGACCGAGGCGGGAGCGGGCGAGCGCCTGCACCGCGAGGGCATCGTCCACCACGGCGTCGAGCTGCAGTTCGGCGGCGAGCGGCACCGGATCGCGCTCAGCGACCTCGCCGGGGGCGCCGGGATCGTGATCTACGGGCAGACCGAGGTCGTCAAGGACCTGATCCGGCTGCGGCTCGCCGCCGGCGCCCCGCTCCTCTTCGAGGTCGACAACGTCAGCCTGCGCGGCACCGACACCCTCCAGCCGGTGATCGCGTTCACGCATGACGGCCGCCCGCACGAACTGGAGTGCGATGTGGTCGCCGGGTGCGACGGCTTCCACGGCGTCTGCCGCCCCGCGATCCCCGGCGGGGTGCTGCACGAGTCGTCGCGCGAGTATCCGTTCGGCTGGCTGGGCATCCTGGCCGACGTCGCGCCATCCAACGACGAGCTCGTGTACGCCCACAGTGACCGCGGCTTCGCACTGCTCAGCCTGCGCTCACCGACCCTGAGCCGGCTCTACCTGCAGTGCGCCCCCGACGAGGACATCGCCCTCTGGCCGGACGAGCGCATCTGGGAGGAGCTCCACCTCCGGCTCGGCATGCCGGGATGGACGTTGCATGAGGGGCCGATCCTCGAGAAGGGCGTCACCGGCATGCGCAGCTTCGTCGCCGAGCCGATGCAGCACGGCCGCCTGTTCCTGACGGGCGACGCCGCGCACATCGTCCCGCCGACCGGCGCCAAGGGATTGAACCTGGCCATCGCCGATGCCGCGGTGCTCGCCGAGGCGATCACCGCCTGGTATGAGACCGACAGCCGTACGGGACTCGACGGCTACTCGGACGCCTGCTTGCGCCGCGTCTGGCGCGCGCAGCACTTCTCGTGGTGGATGACGTCGATGCTGCACCTCCTGCCCGGCGGCGACCCCTTCGACCAGCGCCTACAGCTCTCCCAGCTGCGCTACGTCATCGGATCGCAGGCGGCGGCGACCACGCTCGCCGAGAACTACGTCGGCCTGGCCGGCGCCCGTGCCTAGGCAGGAGCGATTACGCGCGCCTCGCCGTCCACGACCAGCGTGTCGCCGACCCAGGCCTGGGTGGCGAGCGTCGCGCGGCTGCGGTCCGCGTCCCACGCCGTCACCTCGACCCGGCAGCGGACGTCGTCGCCCGGGCGCACCGGGGCGCGGAAGCGGAGCTGCTGGGAGAGATAGATGGCGCCGGGCCCGGGCAGCTCGTTGCCGATCAGCGCCGAGATGAACGCCGCGGTTAGCATGCCGTGGGCGACCCGGCCGCCGAACCGGCTCGCCGCGCCGGCGGCCTCGTCGAAGTGGATCGGGTTGCGGTCGCCGGAGGCTGCGCCGAATGCCTCGATGGCCGCGTCGTCGACGTGGAAGACGCGCTCGCAGCTCTGGCCGATGCGGAGGGTCATGGGAGAACGTTGGGGCGTCCGCTTTGGCCCCGCGGCTTCAGTCTAACCGCCGTCCGGTGATATCCTCCGCGCAGCGGCGCCGAAGCAGTTGGCGCAGCGGTTCCACACGCGGCCAAACCATCTTGGTGCCGCCGACGGTCCGCCCCAAAGCCAGCGGGTTGGAGTTGCACCCGGCTGACCTCACTGCCCCGGTCGGCGATGACACGTCGATCCTGGAGGATCGCATGGTCGAGATCCGCGTCGTGGTACCCGATGAATCCGGTGCGGGCGGTCTTCGCCACCACCTGGTCAGCCTGTTCGGGCGCCCATGTGTCTCATTCGACCGCGCCCGCCAGGAGGTGCGCGTGCGATCGGAGCTCGAGTCGCGTGCCGTGGTACAGGTGATCGCCGCCGTGCAGTCGTGGCTGGCGGCCGACGGCGTCGGCTCCGTGCGCTTGTCGGTGGGCGATCGCTCGTACCTCATGGTCGATCCGAACACCCCGGATGTCGAGGAGGCGAGTGTCGGCGGTCGATGAGCCGCCGGACGACGCCCGGGACGAGGCGATCCGGCACATCGTCGAGCACTCGCTCGGCGAGGCGGCACGGATCGGGCGGCTCTCGCGGATCCGTGAGTTCGTGCTCGGCGCCCAGGACGGGCTGCTTGTTCCGCTCGGAGTCGTGACGGGCGTGGCGGCAGCGCACCCCGCCCGTTCGCTCATCGTCGTCGCCGGCCTGGCCGAGGCCGTCGCCGGCGCCATCTCGATGGGTGGCGGCTCGTATCTGGCGAGTCAGGCCGAGGAGCAGCTGTACCGCTCCGAGATCGCCTCGGAGGGCCGCGAGATCGCGGAGTACCCGGAGCGCGAGACCGCCGAGCTGGCGGTCGTGCTCGAGCGCGAGGGCCTGACCCGTGACCGGGCCGAAATGGTTGCGCGCGGACTCGCCGAGAACCCAAACGTGTTTCTGCGCACGAAGGTTGAAAAGGAGCTCGGGTTCTCACCCGACGCGGGCGGCGATGCGCTTGGGGACGCGCTCGTCGTCGGGGCCACCTACCTCGGCGCCGCGATCGTCCCGCTGTGGCCGTACTTCTTCTTCTCACTCCACATTGCGCTCGCCGTCAGCGTCCTGTGCACGCTCTTCGCGCTGTTCGCGGTCGGCGTCGCGAAGGGGCGCGTGACCCGCCTCTCCCTCATGCGCTCCGGCGTTCAGGTGATGATCATCGGCTCGGTCAGCGCCGGGCTCGGCTACACCATCGGACGCGTCGTCACATCGATTTACTAGATGGTGTATTCCCAATCCCCGTGACGCGCTGGGCGACGGTTCGCAGCCGCAGCGCCACCAACCCCACGCCGACCCGCCAGCCGACACGGCGGCCAGGCGCGCGGGGATTGGGAATACACCATCTACGTGTGGGAGAACGAGGTGCGGTGCACGGCCTTCCGGTCGCGGGGTGGCAGGCTCAGGTGCGCGATACCCGCGTCGATGTCGGCCAGCAGGAGGTCGGCCAGGTCGTGGCTGAAGCCGTTGCGCACAACGACGCGCAGGACGACCGTCTCCTGGGTGTTGGGGGGCAGGCGGTAGGCGGGCACCTGCCAGCCGCGCTCGCGCAGGTGGTCTGAGAGCTCGAACGCATCGAACGCGTCGAAGCCGTCTCGCATCTTCCAGGCAAAGACCGGCAGCTCGCTGCCGTCGGTGATCAGCGTGAACGGGTCTCGGGCGCCGATCGCGCCCGACAGGTGGCGGGCGACGTCCTGCGACGCCTGCTGCACCTGGGCGTAGCCCTGCCGGCCGAGCCGGAGGAAGGTGTAGTACTGGCCGAGGATCTGGTTTCCCGGCCGCGAGAAGTTGAGCGTGAACGTCGGCATCTCGCCGCCCAGGTAATTCACCCTGAAGACGAGCTCATCGGGCAGTGCGTCGTGATCGCGCCACACCACCCAGCCGACGCCCGGGTAGACGAGGCCGTACTTGTGTCCCGACGCGTTGATCGAACAGACCCGCGGAAGCCTGAAATCCCAGGCAAGGCCCGGCTGGAGGAATGGGGCGATGAAGCCGCCGCTCGCCGCGTCCACGTGGATCGGGATGTCCATGCCGCTCGTTGCGGCCAGGTTGTCGAGCGCTGCGGCGATGTCGCTGACGGGCTCGTAGCTGCCGTCGTACGTGCTGCCGAGGATGGCCACCACCCCGATCGTGTTCTCGTCGCAGTGCGCGGCGGCCGCCTCGGCCGTCAGGTGATAGCTCCCGGCCTCGACCGGCACCATGCGCGGCTCGACGTCGAAGTAGCGGCAGAACTTCTCCCAGCACACCTGGACGTTTGCGCCCATCACGAGATTCGGCTCCCCGGTCGCCGATCCGGCGGCATGGTGGCGGGCCTTCCAGCGCCACTTGAGCGCGAGGCCGGCCAGCATCGCCGCCTCGCTCGACCCCAGCGTCGAGGTGCCGACCGCGTGGTCGGCGTCGGCCGAGCCCCACAGGCGGGCGAGGATGCTGACGCAGCGAGCCTCGATGGCCGCCGTCTGCGGATACTCGTCCTTGTCGATGGCGTTCTTCTCGAACGTGCTCGCCATCAGCTTCTGCGCCTCCGGCTCCATCCAGGTGGTCACGAACGTCGCCAGGTTCAGGCGGGCGTTGCCGTCCACCATCAGCTCGTCGGCGACGATCTGGGCGGCGGCTGCTGCCGACATCGGATGATCCCCGAGCGCGTGCTTCGGCACGGCGGAGAACGCCTGGTCGGCAAAGAGCGGGTTGACCCACACGCTCCCAGTGCTGTCCGGGTCCTGCTTTTCGTGGAGCACCGCTCTCCTCCTGGTTCGATGACCCTGCCTGCCCGAGAGGCTACGCCCCGCCGCCCGGTTCGCGCTGCGATGCCGCCGCGTGCGGCTCCAGGTCGGCCAGCGTCAGTGGATGAGCGGGCGCGTCCGGGAGCGCGATCCGGCTGTGGATGCGCCGGTGCCGGTCGACGTGCAGAAGCTCACCCGGGTCGAGGAGCCGCCAGCCGGGATTCTCGTCCATCCGCTCGCTCGCGAGCACGACGGCCGGGGCCCGGGCGAGGTCGCCGGCCCGCACGCGCATCCGCCCGGCTGCGCTCGCCAGCTCGAGGTGGCGGGAGCCGTGCGGTCCACCCGGCCCACGGTCGAGCACCCAGAGCTCGTGCGTGGCCGGGTAGCGCAGCGCCCACAGCTCGTCGGGCGTCGTCAAAATCACGTTGAGGGCATACAGCGGCAGGTTGGCGGCGACCCACGC
>DATCPV010000257.1:0-11856 GCA_036569885.1 Gaiellales bacterium
GGCGCTGGCCGCGACCGCCGCGACGCAGGGCTGGCTGAATGCGCCGCTCGGCTTCGCGGGCGATGCCGCCACCGTGGCGGTCGCCTGGGTGCTGGTCGCCGTCGAGGTGATCGCCGATTCGGTGTGGCCGGGCGCCCAGGCGGGGCTGCGGCTGGGCCGGCGGATCGTGGCGGGCGGGCTCGCGTTCGAGCTGGGCGCGGGCGACAAGGTGCCCTACGTCGGGCTCCTGGTGGGGGCGGCTGTCGCCGCCGGGGTCGGCCTGGCGATGCGCCGGCTGCGGTCGGGCGCGGTCAAGGCGGGTGGCGACGTGCGCGGGACGGCGGTCGTCGAGGACGGCGCCGGCCTGGCCGCCGCGGCCGTCGCCGTCGTGCCCTTCGCCGGCTTCGTGCTCACGGCGGCGGCCGGCTGGCTGCTGCTGCGCCTGCGCCGGCGCGACGACGCGAAGTTCCGCGGCCTGCGCGTGTTGCGATGACCGGCCCGGGCGGCGAGGGGGCGGGCAAGAAGCTGATCCTGGCGGTCGTCGATGGCCTCGGCCCCGCCCTGCTCGATCGTGCCATCGTCGCCGGCCGCGCACCCACCATGGCCCGGCTGGCCGCCGCCGGTGAGCGCCGCGACGACTGCGTGTCCACGTTCCCGTCGCTCACGCCCGTCTGTCTCGCCGCCCTCATCACCGGGCAGCACCCGGCGGGGTCGCACATTCCCGGGATGAGCTGGTATCACCGCGACGAGCGCCGCCTGGTCGAGTACGGCTCGTCGTTTGCGGCGACGCTGGCCGAGGGCACGCGCCAGATGGTCGCCGACATCCTCGTGAACATGAACCTCGTCCACCTGTCCCCGCAGCCGACCGTGTTCGAGGCGCTCGACGACGCCGGTCTCGTGACGGCCGCCGTGAACACCTACGTGAACCGGGGCCGCACGCGCCATCCCATCACCCGGCCGGTCGCCCGCCGGCTGGCTCGTAGCGTCGGCATCGTGGATGCCGTGTACGGGCCCCGCCGGTACTTCCTCGGCGACCTCTTCTTCTCGGATCGCACGGGCGCCCCACACAATTTCGGCGGAGGTATCGACCGCCACGCCGGCGCCGTCGGCCGCTGGCTTGTGACCCGCGACGGGTTCGATTTCCTGTTCTTCTACATGTACGAGACCGATGCCGCCCAGCACCGGGCCGGAGACGTCCTGGGCGCAGTTGAGGGCGCCGACACCGGCCTCGGGCTGATGGTGGAGGCGGCGGGGGGGCTCGAGCACTTCCTCGACCGCTACGCCGTGATCGTCGTGGCCGACCACTCCCAGAGCGCGGTGGTGCAGATTGCCGATGCCGCCGCTCCGCTCGAGGGGTCGACCCTCTTCCAATCGAGCCGCCGGTCGGATCCCGACCGCTGCGAGCTCGCCGTGACCGCGTCGAACCGGGTGTCCATGGTCTACCGGCTCGGCCGGGCCCGCGAGTCGGCGGCCCGGATCGCGCGGCGTATGCTCGAGGATCCGGCCAACGAGCTGGCGATGTTCGCGGAGGACGGCTGGCTGGTCGTCCGCCGCGGCGAGGGCGAGCTGCGGTTCCGCCGCGGGCCGGGCCACCCGGACGCCCGCGGCAACACCTTCACGGTCGAGGGCGATGCCGATCTGCTCCACCCGGAGCTGCACCCGAACGCGCTCGAACGGATCGAGGGAGTGCTGGGGTGCCGCGCCGCCGGCGACGTGATCGTGTCGGCGGCGCCGGGCTATGAGTTCGCCGACTCGGGTGGCGCCCACCACGCCGGCGGAGGCAGTCACGGCTCGCTGCGGGCCGAGGACTCGATCGTGCCCGTGATCACCGCCGGCTTTGCCCAGCGGCCGGACTTCGGAGCGCAGCCCTCGATCACCGACGTCGTCCCGCTCGCCCTGCGCCACTTCGGCCTCCCGGTGCCCGCAGGCCCGGCGGCGTCCGCGTTGGCCCGGGTCGGATAGCATCCGCCGGGATGGAGCAGGCCAGACTCGAGTCCGCCGCGGTTCGCGCCCGAGGACACGCCCGCAGGTTCCACATCGCCGTGAAGCACCCGCCCAACTGGATGCAGGTGCTGCGGTACTGCGTGGTCGGTGTCTCGGGCTACGTCGTCAACCTCCTGGCGTTCCTCGTTCTCAACCACCGCCTGCACTACATGATCGCGTTCGTGCTGGCGTTCGGGCTGGCCGCCACCAGCAACTTCGCCTGGAACCGGGTGTGGACGTTCAAGGTCAAACACGGCGTGCCCCACCACCAGTACGCACGTTTCCTGACCGTCAGCGCGATGGCGCTCTGCCTCGACCTGGCCGTGCTGCGTGCGCTTGTCGAGGGGGCGGGGATGGCGAAGGTGTCGGCCGCCGCGATCGCCATCCTGGTCGCGACGCCGGTCAGCTTCCTTGGCAACAAGCTCTGGACGTTTCAGTAGCGCCGCGCTGGTCGCGGTCGTGGCCGTGCTCGTCGCGGCCGGACCCGCCCAGGCCGCAGCGCACCTGACCGCACAGAAGGCGATCGGGATCGCCGCGGCACAGCCGCAGGCGGCGACGCTGCGGCTGAAGAACCCCGGCGCCCACTGGGAGGCGCAGTACGACCCCCGCGCCCACACCTGGACGGTGCTGCTCGAGCCCGCCGGCAAGCACAATGTGCTGGCCTCGTTCACGGTCTCGGACCGCGACGGGGCGGTCACCAACATCAACATCCCCTCGACGATCGGCAAGCCGCGGCTGAACTCCGTGCAGGCGGCGGTGATCGCCTTCCGCCAAGCGAAGATCCGGCAGTGGCTGGCCCAGTACCAGAACGTCAGCCACACCTCCACCCTCGGCGATCACCGCGTCTGGACGGTCAACTACTACGCCGCGGGCCAGCAGGTGGCCGAGGTGCACATCGCCGACTACACCGAGGATGCGTACGAGGTCTGGACGGGGCCCCAGGTGGAGTGGCAGTTGGCGCGGGGCCAGCCGGATGCGTACGGGCGCAAGGTGAACGCCGCCTACATCCTCTGGCCGATGTGCGCGCTCTTCCTGGCGGGGCTGATCAACTGGCGGCGGCCGCTCTCTATGCGCACGCTCGACCTGGTGGTCGTGCTGTCGTTTGTCGCATCGCTGTATGCCTTCAACAGGGGCAACGTGTTCTGGTCGACCCCGCTGATCTACCCGCCGATGATCTACCTGACCGTGCGGATGGTATGGATCGGCTGGCGCCGGACGCCGCGTGAGTTCCACATCGGCGAGTGGCACATGCTGGTTCTGGTCGGACTCACGTTCGCGCTGATGGGATTCCGGCTGGGGTTGAACAACCAGGACTCCAACGTGATCGACGTCGGCTATGCCGGCGTGGCTGGAGCGGCGACGCTCATGGACGGCGTGCTGCCCTATGGGCACATGCCCGGCACCACGGGCCATCCGTGCCACGGCCGCTACTTCAACGGCGACCCGATTGGCTACGTCCAGACCAACCACCGCTGCGAGTCGCCGATCTCGAGCGGTGACACATACGGGCCGACCGTGTACCTGGCCTACGTCCCGGCGGTGGCGGCCATGGGCTGGAGCGGTATCTGGGACCGGCTGCCGGCCGCGCACGTCGCCGCCTCGGCGTTCGACATCCTGGCGGTCGTGGGCCTGTTCGTGGCCGGATGGAGGCTCGGTTCGCGGCGGCTGGGAGTGGTGCTGGCGTTCGCCTGGGCGGCCAACCCGTTCACGCTCTACTCGCTCAACATGAACTCCAACGACGCGCTCGTCGGGGCGCTGGTTGCGTGGACGCTGGCACTCCTGTCATTCCCCGCCGCGCGCGGGGCGATGCTGGCGGCGGCGGGCCTGACCAAGCTCGCGCCGCTGGCCCTGATCCCGCTGTTCGGATCGCTCAAGAACAAGCTCGCCACCCTGGTCGGGTTCGCGGTCGCCGCGCTGCTTCTGCTCTCGATGCTCGCGCTGGATGCCGATGGGGCGAAGCTCTTCTGGGACCGCACGATCGACTATCAGCTCGGCCGGGTGACGCCGATGTCGGTGTGGACGCTCGGCACCTACCACCCGGGCTGGTGGGACCTGCGGCCGGTGCAGCACATCTTCCAGATCGCGGCGGCCATCGGCGTGCTGGGGCTGGCGGCCTTCCCCCGCCATCGCAAGGACGCCGCCGCGGTGGCCGCCTTCGCGGCGGCGGTCGTGCTCGTCGCGCAGATGCTCGCCAGCTACTGGTTCTACCCGTATGTGTGCTGGTGGCTGCCGGCGGTGATGATCGCGCTGTTCGTTCCGCGCGCGGCGAGCGCTGCGGTGGTCGAGGCGCCTATTCCTCAATCCTGATCGGCTCGATCGACGACGCCCTGCCGTCGCCGTTGCACTCGATCAGGACGCCCTCGAGCCGCACGCCGCCCTCGGCGGGCTCGAAGCGCACGGGCATCTGCGTCGTGAAGCGGCGCAGAACCAGGTCGGCGCGAACACCGATCACGGAGTCGTGAGGGCCGGTCATGCCCGCATCGGTGATGTACGCGGTGCCGCCGGCGAGCACGTGGGCGTCGTTCGTCTGGATATGCGTGTGAGTGCCGATCACGGCGGTCGCCTTCCCGGCCAGCAGCCGCCCCATCGCGACCTTCTCGCTGGTCGCCTCGGCATGGAAGTCGACGAGGACGATCGGAGTGCGCTCGCGGGCCGCCGCGACGAGATCCTCGGCCATCGTGAACGGGCTCACGGCCGGGTCGAGGAACAGCTTGCCCAGCAGGTTGACCACGGCCACGTGCCTGCCGTCGGCGGCGGTGCCGACGCACCAGCCCTTGCCCGGCGCCGACGCCGGATAGTTGGCCGGGCGAATGATGCGCGCGTCCATCCCCAGGTGCTCGTACACCTCGCGCTGGCGGAACGCATGGTTGCCGAGCGTGATCACGTCGACTCCGGCGGCGTGCAGCTTCTTGGCCAGCCGGCTCGTGATGCCGGTGCCGTCGGCCAGGTTCTCGCCGTTTGCGACCACGAAGCCGATGTCGCGCTCGGCCCGCAGTCGCGGTACCTGCTGTTCGATGATCCGGCGCCCGCCGGTCGCGAACGCGTCGGCGATGAAGAGGATCCGCACGGGGCTACCGTCTACAGGAAGATGGTCGGTGCAGGTGCGGGCCCAACCTCGATGTGGACGTGGTTGCCCGCGTCGGAGGTGTACTTGGCCACCTCCTGCGACAGCACCTTGGAAAGATCGACGATCGTGCCGAGCTTCGTCTTGGCCGCCAGCACCGGAGTGCCCACCGCGATCCCGCTCGTCGTGCGCAGGTTGGTCAGCGTGACCACGTCGGCCGGCGTCGAGGTGGGCTGGACCTCGATCTCGCTGCCGTAGGCCTTGCCGTCGATCACGTACGGCCGGATGCTGACGACCTTGCCGTCGACGGGCGAATAGACATCGGTTCCGGCCACCGCCCCCACGTCCACCGATCCCGTGCTGGCGCCCTGCCCCGCATCGTCGATGTAGTAGGAGGGCCCTCCGCCGCCGTTGGGGGTGCCCGTCAGCATCTTGGCGATCGTGCTCAGGATGCCGGCGTTGCGCTGGCTGCCGATCGGGACGAGCGGGATGACCTGCGACGTGCCCACGCCGTGGTAGACGATCGCGGTGATGCGGCGCTGGGTGACGGGCACGTCCAGCACGAGGTTGCCCGGCGCGGTTGCCAGGCCGAGCGGGGCCGGCGGCGCGTTCGGCGCAAGCTGCGTCCGGGGGACGCTTGCGATCGCGGCCGACGTGTTCGATGACGACGATCCCGACCGCAGCGCGGTGGCGATCACTGTCACCACGACCAGCAGCACCACGGCGAGCGCGATCCTGCGCCGGGTGCGGCGGTGGTCGGGGCGACGGCGCGGATAGCGGCGACGGTGCCTCGTAGTCACGCCTGCAACCGTAGCGGATGGGGCCCCCGAGTGGGCCCAAAGAGCCTGCTGCTACGATCGTTACGATGCTTTCCGACGGCCAGGGGAAGATCCTGATCCCGCGGTGGATTCAGCTCGTGGGCCTGCCGCTGGCCGTGGTGGGCACGTGGCTGTTCGTCTCCGCCGCCACCGGCGCGGTGTTCGTGTTCGTCGTCGCGGCGCTGATCGCGATCCTGCTGAACCCGATCGTGCGTGCGTTCTGCGCCCTGCACCTGCCGCGCGGCATGGCGGTGCTGCTCGTCTACGTCTTCTTCGCGGTCGCCATCGGCGGCCTGAGCGTGATCGCGGGGACGGTGGTCGCCCGCGAGGCACAGGCGGTCGCAAACCGCGTCAATGACCAGTTCCGGGCCGATTCGCACGGCGTGACGCCGGCCGATCGCAAGCTGTCCGACATCCAGCGCTGGATCAACGACTCGAGCCCCGTGAAGGTGAACGTCAAGGGGCCGGGCGAGCGGCTGCTGCACCACATCGACGTCAACCATCTGCAGCGATATTCGGGCCGGGCGGTGTCGGTCGTGCAGTCGCTCGTGATCACCCTGTTCGAGAGCCTGTTCAACCTGGTGCTCGTGATCGTGGTCTCGGTCTACATGCTGCTCGACGCGCCCCGGCTCTCGCGTTTCCTCCGGCGGGTATTTCCCGGTGTGGGCCCCGAGAACGACCTCGTCACACGGGTCGAGCGCGCCCTCCTGGCGTACGTCCGCGGCCAGACGATGGTGTCGCTTGCGGTCGGGGCGACCGCCGGCGCGGGCCTGTGGATCCTGGGGGTGACCGGAGTGTTCCCGGGCGGGGAGACCTACGCGCTCGTGTTCGGCGCGTGGGCGGCGGGGGTCGAGATCATCCCGTACGTCGGCCCATGGCTGGGGGCGCTGGCGCCCATCGCCGTCGCGGCCACCCAGTCCGGCACGGCGGTGATCGCGGTGGCGATCCTGTTCCTGTTCATCCACCAGGTCGAGGGCCACATCATCGTGCCCAAGCTGATGGGCGGCGCGGTCAAGGTGCACCCGCTGGTGGTGATCTTCGCGCTCCTCGCGGCGGGTGAGCTGTTCGGCCTCGCGGGGGTGCTGCTCGCGATGCCGCTGGTCGCGATCGGCCGGGAGGTGTCCGCATTCCTGCTCGAGCGGATCGGGCTCGAGTCGTGGCGCGACATGCCGATTCCCGTCGAGGTGGCGATCGAGGACACCTCACCCGAGCCCGAGCCCGAGCCCGAGCGCCCGCCGCCCGTGCCCGCCGCCGGCGAGTAAGCCCGTCAGATCCGGGGGTCGGGCCGGTCGTGGTTCGACGGGGCCAGGTCGGCCGCGTGCTCGAACGCATCCATCGCCGCCTCGGTGCGCCCGGCCCGGCGCAGGAACTTGCCATACCACCGGTAGGCCCGGCCGAGCTCGCAGTGCCAGCCATTCTGCTTGCGCAGAGCATCGATCGCGGCCGTATAGGCCTTCTCGGCGCGGTCCACATCGCCGGTTTCGTCGTAGCTGCGGGCCAGCGCCAGGTGGGCGTCGCCGAGCTGCCCGGGCACCGACAGGCTGCCCAGGAGCTCAATCGCCTCCCGGGCGCGCTCCGCGGCACCTTCGGGGTCGCCCTGCTGCAGCGCCCGCCGGGCCTCCTCGACCGCCACGAAGCCCTCGTCCATGCTGCTCATGCGGTCGCCGTATGCGCGCCTGGCTGACACGAGTTCGCGTCCGGCGGAGTCGGCCTGGCCGTCGTCGAGCAGCACGTGGGCGAGCAGGAGATGCGCATTTGCCTGCTCCCACTCGTTTCCCGTCTCGTAGGCGACCTCGAGGCCGCGGCGGGCATAGTCGACCGCGAGCGGGGTCTGGCCGGTGACCGCGTACAGCCGCGACAGAGCGCGGAAGGCGGTCGAGCGCGTGGCGCGGTCGATGTCCTCGGCATCTCCCCGCAGCGCCTCGGTCAGCACGGCCGTGGCGTGGCCGTAGTCGCCCTGGTCGGCGTAGGCGTAGCTCAGATACACCGTGTATCCGACCATCTTGGCCCGGTCGTGGTCGGGGCGGGCGTTCATTCCGGCCAGGCACCTCTCGAGCAGCTCGATCGCGCGGGGCAGGTTCGTGCCTTCGCCGTGCAGCCGGGCCAGCTCGCGGTAGAGCTCGAACCGCTCCTCCGGGTCGGCGTCTCCGGCCAGCTCCAGCGAGCGCTCGAGCACCTCCACCGCATGATCGAACCGGCCCCGGCGCGAGGCGATCAGGCCCAGGCCCTCGAGCGCGCGGCTGGCGGCGGCCGTGTCGCCCAGAGACTCCGTCGTACGCAGGCTGCGCCGCAGCAGCTCCTCGGCCTCGTCGTACCGGTCGAGCGCGACCAGCATCATCGCCTCCGAGATCTGCCGGCTCGGGACTTCAGCTGGATCTTCGACGTCGGTCAAGAGCAGTGCGGCCGGATGCCGCGCGCGCCTCAGCGATCAGACGGGGAGCGGATGTCGGCGGTCGGCAGCGGGGCCAGCGCATCCTGGTTGGAGGGCGCCAGGTCGGCTGCGAGCTCGAATGCCTCGAGCGCAGCCTCCGCGCGGCCGAGCCGCTTGAGGAACTTGCCGTAGTGGCGGTACGCCCGTGCCAGGGCCGGCGCGCCGTCGGGCTGGCGCTGGAGCGCAACGATCGCGGCCGCGTAGGCCTTGTCCGCCCGTTCCACCTCGCCCACTTCGTCCTGCACCCGTGCGAGCACGAGGTAGGCATCGCCGACCCGCGTGTCCGCCGCGGCCTGCTCGAGCACCGCGACCGCCTCGATCGCATGCCTCACAGCCTCGTCCCCCTGCCCGCCCTGGAGTGCGTGCCGCGCTTCCTCGACGAGCAGCCGGCCGCGCTCGACGGGCTCCGCCGCCGGGCCGAACACCTCACGCGCGGAGCGCAGGTGCACGCCCGCGTCGTACGTGTCGCCCTGGTCGAGCAACCGCTGTGCGTATGTGAGGTGGGCGTCGCCGAGGGCGTGATTGTCGTCGGCCAGCTCGTACAGGGCCAGCGCCCGGTCGGAGAAGCGGATCGCCTGGTCGAGGTCGCCGGACGCGGCGTGGCTGCGCGAGATCGCGTATTGCGTGGCCGCCCGGGAGGCCAGGTCAACGGCCTCCGACCGGTCGACGAGCGCTTCGGAAAGCGCATCGGCCGAGCGCGAGAAGGCGCCCGCCTCGGCGTACGCCTCGCTCAGCCACAGCGAGTAGCGCACGAGCTTGGCCTGGTCGGCGGGGCCGTCGCGCCGGAGCCGGGCGATGCAGTCCTGCAGCAGCGCCAGGGCGCGGGCGACGTCGCCCGAACGGCGGTAAATCGCCTGGAGGCGGCCGTAGAGCTGCACGCGCTGAGCCGGGTCGGGCGGCGTGCCGACCTCGAGCGCATGCTCGAGCAGGCGGCGGGCCTCGGCGTCGTCGCGGCGCTCGGCCGCGATCAGGGCGAGCCCCTCGCAGGCCTCGCTCACGCGCTCGCTGTCGCCGTTCACCTCGGCCTCGCGCAGCACCCCGCGCAGCAGTTCCTCGGACTCGTTCAGCCGGCCCATGCGTCCGAGCACCATGGCATCCAGGAGCTCGAGCGAGCGCGGCCGCTCCTGCGGCGCCGTCTCGCCGGTCAGCTCCTCGGGGCTCACGCCCAGGCGGTGGGCGATCTCCATCAGGACGCGCGGGCTGGGGCGGCGGTCGCCGGCCTCGATGCGGGCGAGATAGCTATAGGAGCAGCCGTCGAACGAGAGGTCGCGCTGAGTCATACCGCGCTTGCGGCGCAGATGCCGGACCCGGGAGCCGAGCTTGCGCAGGGCTTCGTTCGAGTATTCGCCGCCCTGAACTTCAGAGACATCCATGTCTTGACCTTCCCACCCCTGCTCTCTGTCCATTCTTGGCAATCCTACTGCACCGGCGGGAACGCGGCAAGCGCGGATTACACTCTCAGCATGCCGTTTCCGACCACCCGCCTGCGCCGGTTGCGGCGTTCGCCCGGCATGCGCCGGATGGTCCAGGAGACGCGGCTCTCGCCCGCGGACATGATCCAGCCGCTGTTCGTGCGCCACGGCGGGGGCGCCTCGACCGCGATCGAGTCGATGCCGGGACAGCACCACCATGGGATCGACGGGCTGGTGGCGAAGGCCGCGGCGACACACGCGGCGGGGGTGCCCGCGGTGCTCCTGTTCGGGATCCCGGCCCGTAAGGACGACGCCGGGAGCGAGGCGTACGACCCCGAGGGGATCGTGCAGCTCGGCGTCCGCGCAATCAAGGCTGAGGTGCCCGAGCTGATCGTGATCACCGATGTGTGCCTGTGCCAGTTCACGTCGCACGGCCACTGCGGCGTGCTCCGAGACGGCGTGGTCGACAACGACCTGAGCCTCGAGCTCCTGGCCGAGACCGCCGTGTCCCACGCGTTTGCCGGAGCCGACGTGGTGGCGCCGTCCGACATGATGGACGGCCGGGTGGCGGCGATCCGCGCCGCGCTCGACGGCGACGGCCTGACCGATGCCGCGATCCTGGCCTACAGCGCCAAGTTTGCCTCCGCCTTCTACGGCCCGTTCCGCGATGCCGCCCACTCGGCGCCGTCGGAGGGCGACCGCAAGGGCTATCAGATGGATCCCGCGAACGGCACCGAGGCCATCCGCGAGGCGCTGCTCGACATCGAGGAGGGCGCCGACATGGTGATGGTGAAGCCGGCCATGCCCTATCTGGACGTGCTCCAGCGGCTGCGGGGAGAGACGCTCGTGCCGCTCGCCGCCTATCAGGTGAGCGGCGAGTACGCCATGATCGAGGCGGCCGCCGCGCGGGGGCTGGTCGACCGGACGGCGGCGGTGCTCGAGTCGCTCACGGCGATCCGCCGTGCCGGCGCCGATCTCGTGGTCACGTATTACGCCGCCGAGGCGGCCGGGTGGCTGTCGTAGCGTCGACGGCGACGTCGGCGCGGCTGTTCGACGAGGCGTGCCGGGTGATGCCGGGCGGTGTGTCGAGCCCGGTGCGGGCGATGCGGTCGGTCGGCCGCGACCACCCGCTCTTCCTCGTGCGCGGCTCCGGCGGCTGGGTGTGGGACGCCGACGGCAACCGCTACGTCGACTGGGTGCAGTCGTGGGGGCCGCTGATCGCGGGCCACGCGCATCCCGACGTCGTCTCTGCGGTCTCGGCCGCGGCCGAGCTGGGCACGACCTTCGGCGCTCCGACCGAGCTCGAGCTCGAGCTCGCGCAGGCGCTGTGCGCGGCGGTGCCGTCGCTCGAGCAGGTGCGGTTCGTCTCGTCGGGGACTGAGGCGGTGATGAGTGCCGTGCGGCTCGCGCGGGCGCACACGGGCCGGTCGAAGCTGCTCAAGTTCGCGGGCGGCTACCACGGCCACGCCGATGCGCTGCTGGCCCAGGCGGGGTCGGGCCTGGCGACTCTGGGCATCCCCTCGAGCCCCGGGGTCCCCGCGGCCGTGGTCGCCGACACGCTCGTGTGCGAGTACAACGACCTCGAGGCGGTGCGGAACCTCGCCGAGCGGCACGGCGACGATCTCGCGGCGGTGATCGTCGAGCCGGTGGCCGGCAACATGGGTGTGGTGCCGGCGGCGCCCGGGTTCCTCGAGGGGCTGCGCACGGTCTGCAACGGCACGGGCGCGCTGCTTGTGATGGACGAGGTGATCACGGGCTTTCGGGTCGGGTACGGCGGCGGCCAGGAACGGCTCGCGGTGCGGTCCGACCTCACCTGCCTGGGCAAGATCGTCGGCGGCGGTCTGCCGGCGGCGGCCTTCGGCGGCTCCGCCGAGGTGATGCAGCGGCTGGCCCCGGTGGGCGACGTCTACCAGGCGGGCACGCTCTCGGGCAACCCGCTCGCGATGGCGGCGGGGCTCGCCACGCTTCGGCTGCTGCGCGCGCCGGACGCATACGAACGCCTGGAGGGCACCGCGTCCGCGCTCGAGGCGGCGCTTGCGGGCCCCAGGGTGACGGTGAACAGGGTGGGGGCGATGCTGACCGCCTTCTTCCATCCGGGGCCGGTGCACTCGTTCGCCGATGCCTCCGCGAGCGACACCGCGCGGTTCGCGGACTTCCACGCCCACATGC
>DATCPV010000258.1:0-7131 GCA_036569885.1 Gaiellales bacterium
ACCGCCGCGCTCGACTCGGCCGGCCGCTTCGAGGAGATGCGGTTCCTGGCCGAGCACGATCCGCTCACCCGCCTCTACAACCGGCGCGCGTTCAACCACCGGCTGCGGGTCGAGGCCGCGCGGTCGCGCCGCTACGGGACGCACTTCGCGCTGGTCGTGCTGGACGTGAACGGATTCAAGAAGATCAACGACCGCCACGGCCACATGGCCGGGGACGCCGCGCTCGCGCGGGTCGCCGACCTGCTCAGCCATCAGATGCGGGCGCCCGACGCGGCGTTCCGGATCGGCGGCGACGAGTTCGCGCTCGTCCTCACCGAGATCGAGTTGGACGGCGTCGCGCCGGTTGTGCAGAGAATCGCCGCCCACCTTGCCGAGGTGTCCACCGCCGACGGCCACACCGTCACGGCCAGCTTCGGCGTCGCCGTGTTCGGCGGCGCGGTGCAGGACGAGGAGACGCTGCTGCGCTCGGCGGACGCGGCCATGTACGCGGCCAAGCGAGCCGGCGAAGTTCTCCACCTCGCCGCCTAATTTCTGGCCGGTTCACCCGAATTGGTCTAGCCGAATCCGGCCCGGGCGCGCAGACTGAGCTCATTGGGACACCCCCGGTCCCATCCCCCACCCATATGCCCACACCACATCTGCAGCAGCTATCGCGCCTGCGAGGCTTTCTCGAGGTGACGCGGCTTGTCCGGAGTGAGAACGAGTTGGACGATCTGCTCGCGGCCATCGCCCGGGCGATCTCGAGCTCGCTCGGCTTCGCGACCGTCGCCGTCCACCTCTACCGGCCCGCGTGGGACGACTTTGCCGTCACGACCGTGCACGGCGGCGCCGATGCGCGCGAGCGGCTGGTGGGCGACGCCCGCGAGCGCACCATGTGGGAGCCGCTGCTGCAGGAGCGCTTCCTGCACGACGGCGCCTATCTGATCCCGCACGGCGAGATCAACTGGGAGACGTACGCCCCCGGCTCGTACGTCCCCGCCGGCGAGCCGAGCCGAGACCCCGGGAGCTGGCATCCCAAGGACGCCCTGTTCGTGCCGTTGCGCCACTCCGACGGCCACCTGATCGGCATCCTCTCGGTTGACGAGCCCGCGTCACGGCTGAGGCCGACCAGCGAGGAGCTCGAGATCCTGGTGGCGATGGCTGACCACGCGGCGATCGCCGTCCAGAGCGCCCAGGAGGCGGCCGCTGCTGCCCGCCACCGAGCCGCGCTGGAACAGCTGCTGGCGGTGTCGTCGCGGCTGACCGAGACCTTTTCGATCGACGCCATCCTGCAGTCGGTGTGCGACGCGATCCGCACGGCGCTCGAGTTCGAGAACGTGTGCGTCGACCTGCCCGACCCCGAGACCGGGGTGTTTCGGTCACGCGCCGCCAGCGGATGGCAGATGACCGACGCGGCCGTTGCCGTCGCCATGGCGCCGGCTGACCTCGAGCGGCTGCTGCAGCCCGAGTTCGAGATCGAGGGCTGCCACCTGATCGAGTACGAAGAGGTGATGCGGCGCATCGGCGCCGAGCATGACACGTACCACTCGCGCAACAACGGCCGCGGTTCGGCGGCGTGGCGCAACCACTGGCTGCTCGTGCCGCTCTGGAGCCGCGGCGGCCGGCTGATGGGCGTGATCTGGGTCGACGACCCGTCCGACTGCCTGATCCCCTCCGACGCCAGGCTGCAGTCGCTGCGCGTGTTCGCGAACCAGGCGACCACCGCGCTCGACACCGCGGCGCAGTACGAGGAGATGCAGTTCCTGGCCGAGCACGACCCGCTCACCCGCCTCTACAACCGGCGCGCGTTCACCGACCGGCTGGCCCTGGAGGCGTCGCGCGCCACGCGCTACGACCACCCGCTGTCGCTCGTGCTGTGCGACCTGAACGGCTTCAAGGCGCTGAACGACGCGCACGGCCACGCGGCGGGCGACGCCGCGCTCGAGCAGATCGGCGCCGTGCTCGCGTGCGGCCTGCGCCGAGCGGACGCGGCCTACCGGATCGGCGGCGACGAGTTCGCCCTGCTCCTGCCCGAGACGACCGCCGAGCATGCGGCAGCGGTCGTCGAGCGCATCTCGGACGCCATGTCGGCGGCATTCACAGGACACATGGCCGGACTCAAGGCGAGCTTCGGCATCGCCGTCTGCCCGACCGCCGGCTGCACCCCGCAAGAGCTCTTCCGTGCCGCCGACGAGGCGATGTACGCCGCCAAGCGCCCCGGCCAAGCGCGGGCGCTGCCACGCCCAGGCTGAATAAATGGGGCCTGGCCCCATTTATTCACGGGCGCTCGTGCATGGGCGCTCGAGCCGAGCGACCGCCGGACCGTCCACATTTGGCAGGGAGCGCGGTTAGGATCACTCGCCGAGCAACCCCCTGCGCGAGGAGCGGTGTGGACCTTCAACTGACCGACGACCAACGGGCGATCCAGGAGACCGTCCGTGAGTTCGTCGACCGGCGGGTGATGCCGGTCGCCCAGCACAACGACATCAACCATCACCTCGACATGGGCATCATCGAGGGCATGGCCGAGCTGGGCATCCTGGGCGCGCCGATCCCGGCCGAGTACGGTGGCGCCGGCCTCGACTATGTGTGCGAGGCGCTGATCTGCGAGGAGATCGAGCGGGGCGAGTCGGCCTTCCGCACGCTGATCTCGGTGCACGTGGGCCTGAACTCGCTGTCGCTGTTGCGGTACGGCAGCGAGGAGCAGAAGCAGCGCTACCTCGTGCCGCTCGCGAAAGGCGAGAAGCTGGGCTGCTTCTGCCTGACCGAGCCCGCGGCCGGATCCGACGTTGCGGCGATGCTGACCACCGCGATCCGCCAGCCCGACGGCACCTACCTGCTGAACGGCCAGAAGAACTGGATCTCCTACGCGACCGAAGCCGACTACCAGCTGGTGTTCGCCAAGAGCGATCCCGAGGCGGGCCACAAGGGCATCTCGGCCTTCATCGTCGAGCGTGCGTGGGAGGGTGTCGAGACGCGCCAGATACCGCACAAACTCGGCATCTGGGCGGGATCGACGGGCGAGGTCTTCTACGCAAACGTGCAGGTTCCCGCCGAAAACCTGGTCGGTGAGGAGGGTGAGGGGTTCAAGGTCGCGATGCACTCGCTCGACCAGGGCCGGTTCACCGTCGCGGCCGGCGCGGTCGGCGTGATCCGCGCGTGCCTCGAGGCGTCGGTGAAATACGCCAATGAGCGGCACACGTTCGGAAAGCGCATCGGCGAGCACCAGTTCGTGCAGGACATGATCGCCGACATGGTCCTCGGCTACGAGACGTCACGGCTGCTGGTGCTGCAGGCGGCCGACGCGAAGAACCGCGGGGTACGAAACACGCGCGAGACGTCGCTTGCGAAGTGGCATGCGACCGAGAGTGCCTTCAAGGCCGCGAACCTGGCCATCCAGGTCCACGGCGCCTACGGGTACTCCGCCGAGTACCCGGTCGAGCGCTACTTCCGCAACTCGCGCGCGCCGATCATCTACGAGGGGACGACCCAGATCCACAAGCTGATGCAGGCCGAGCACGCGCTGGGCTACCGGAAGATGAATGGCTAACGACGGCCGGCTCGTCACGCTGGACGACGGTGGCGAACTGTATGTGGTCGAGCACGGTTCCGGCTACCCGGTGATGCTGCTGCACGGCGGCCCGGGCCTCGACCACCACGAGTTCCGGCCCTGGCTCGACCCGCTCGGTGACATGGGCCTGCGGTTGATCTACGTCGACGAGCGCGGCCAGGGCTGCTCGCCCCGCGTCGACCCGGCCGAGCTCTCGGTGCGTGCGTTCGCACAGGACATCGACAGGCTCGCCGAGGCGATGGAGCTCGAAGCCTACGCGGTGCTGGGGCACTCGTTCGGCGGAATCATCGCGCTGTCACACGCGCTCGAGCGCGGGACGGCAAGCCACTACGTGATCTCGGCCGGGGCAGCGTCGAGTGAGGCGCTGATGGCCGACGTCGAGCGCGAGATCGATCGGTTCGAGCCGGCGGCGATGCGCGACCAGATCCGGCGCTCGTGGGAAGAGGAGGCCAACCTGAAGACCGTCGAGCAGGCGCGCCAGAACACCGCGGCGCAGATGCCGTTTCACTTCTGGGAGATGGGCGACGCTTACAGCCGCTTCATGCAGTCCGACGAGACGGTGTACGCGCCCGAGGTGCTGGCCCACTTCGCCGCCCAGCGCTACGGTGGATTCGAGTGGCTCGACCACCTGCGCTGGATCCGCAAGCCGATGCTCATCGTCGTGGGCCGCTACGACCGCACCTGCACGCTGGCCCGGTCGGAGGAGATCCACCGCGAGGTGGAGGGATCCGAACTGGCCGTGATCGAGAAAGCGGCGCACATGGCCCACGTCGAGCAGCCGAAGGCCTACATCGACGCTGTGCGCCACTGGCTCATACGTGAGGGCGTTCTGCCCGATCCCTCCGCTCCGCCCGTTCCCCCCGCGGCCGAAGATGATTGATTCTGGGCGAGGGTTCGCATGAACGCTCCCTGGGTCCTTGCCAGACTCGGTTCTCGCCGCCCAGGACATCACGGCGTCGTGGAACCACTCATCTAGCTTCCGGCGGTCGGCTGCGGCGCGTCGGGGTGCGGCGGCGCCGGCGGGTTCGGCTCGTCCGGCTTGGGGTCTGTTTCCATGTGCCGGCTGATTCCCGGGGGCGCCGGCCGTGAAACCCGCCCGGTTTCGGCGCCCCTGCCCAGGGGGTACCGTTCGTCGCATGGGAGTCGACTCGCTCGACCCGCCCTCCGCGGTCTCTCGCGCCGGGCCGCGGCCCGGTCGCCGGGTCCGCACCCTCCGCCTGGGCGGCTTGGCCCTGGCGGTCGGGGTCGTGCTGGCCGACTCCTCGATCGTGGTGCTCGCCCTCCCGAATGTGCTCGGCGAGTTCTCGACCTCGATCGCGCGGGTCGCCTGGGTGCTGGTCGCGTTCAACCTCGTGCTCGCGGTGGCAGCCGTGCCCACGGCGTGGCTCTCCCGCCGGGTCGGTGCCCGCTCGGTCATGCTCGCCGGGCTCTTCGTGCTGGGCATCGCCTCCGCCGCCTGCGCCGCCGCCGGGTCGATCGATCAGCTGATCGCAGCCCGCTGCGCGCAGGCGATTGGAGCTGCGGCGGTCGTCGGTGCCGCCCTCGAGCTTCTCACGGAGGTCGGCGGCGATGAGCACCGGGCGGTGAGGACGTGGACGACCGCAGGGGCAGCGGGCGCCGCCCTCGGCCCGGCCGTCGGCGGGGTGATCACCCAGCTCGTCTCATGGCGAGCGGTGTTCGTGATCCAGGTCCCTGCCGTCGTCATCGTGCTGGCCATCGTGTGGGGAATACGGGCGACGGTGCCGTTGCGGACGCCCGTCGATCGGCCCCGGTTGGCGGTCAACGCGGCGCTCGGCCTGCTGTCGGCCGCGCTCACGGCGGCGCTCTTCCTGCTCGTGCTGATGCTTGTCGACGGCTGGCGGATGACACCCGTCGCCGCCGCGCTCACGGTGTCGGTGATGCCTGCCGTTGCGATCGCGGCGGCCCGGTTCGTGCCGCTCGTGGAGTCGCTGCGAGTGCGGGCCGCGGCCGGCTGTGTGCTGGTCGGCGGCGGTCTGGCTGCGCTCGGCGAACTGCCGCGAGGCGTCCCGGCGTGGACATTCGCACCCCAGGTCGCAATCGGACTGGGGCTCGCCCTCGCGCTCTCGTCGCTGACCGAGGCCGCGCTGGAAGACCGGTCGCCCGCCGCGATGCACGGCGCCTGGACGATCGCGATGCGACACGCCGGTGTCGTGCTGGGCATCCTGGTGCTGACCCCGGTGTTCACGGCCGACCTGACCACGCAGACCGCCACGGCGCAGGATGCGGGCGCCGCGATCGTGCTGAACGCCAACCTGCCGCTGCTGCCGAAGCTCGCACTGGGGTCTGCGCTCGAGCACCAGGTGGAGCGGACTCCCGACTATGTCCCCAATCTGACGCCGGCGTTCCGGGCGCAGCATCCCTCGCCCGGGCAGCGGCCGGCCTACCGCCAGGTCGAGGCGGCCCTCGCCGGGCAGATCCGCCGGGCCGGCACAGCGGCGTTCGCACGCGCGTTTCGGATCGCGGCCCTGATCGCGCTCGCGGGGCTCGTACCGCTGGCGGTCGCGCGCCGGCTTCGGAGCGCCGGATGAGGTCATGGCACGTACTCGTCGCGGCGATCGCGGTATCGCTCGTGCTGGTGGGAGGCTACCGGGCTGCCGGCGGCGGCTCATACGCTCCGAAGCGACCCGCGTCGCCCTGCCTGCCGCACCATTGGTCCTCCGTCTCCAGCCTCGACGCGGCGGAGAACGACCTCGCCCTCTCAACCCTCGATGGGGCCGCCTGTCACCTGCACACGTCCGCCGCAGACCTGGCCCTCGCGCTGGCCAGCACGCACACGCTCGAGCAGTTCCAACACGCGCGGGGGATCAGCGACGTCGAGCTGGGGGCGGCGGCGAAGGCGGGGATCGTTCGCGCCTTCGCCGACGGCGAACGGGCCGGTGAGATCGACTCCACCCTCGCCGGAATCCTGCAGGCCGGCGCCCAGGCGGTGCCGGAGAAGTGGCTCGCCGATCAAGCTCGCCAACTCCTCGGGGCTGTGCGGTGAGGCACCCAGCGGCGCTCCGCCTGGTCCGCGCGCGGGTCGGGCGGGCTCCCCGAGCCTATGCGTGGCTGGTGGTGTGGCTGCGGCTCCCGGTGCTCGCGCTGTGGATCGCCGCCGCCACGCTCGCGGTCATCCACATGCCCGCATTTGGGTCGTCAACAGGCCCCGTCGTCCAGTTGATCCCGCCGAAGGCAGCGTCGCTGCGAACGTCTGCCAAGCTGCTGCGGATCTTCAAAGTGCCGGCCGGTTCCGAGTTCGCCGTCGTCGTCCGCGACCCCAACGGGCTCTCAGCACAGGCGCACGCTGCCGTGGCGGAGCAGGCCCTCGCCGTCGATCGCGGCTCGAGCCGGGGGAGCGGCCTCAGACCATCATTCGCCGTTCCCATCGCCGACACCCTGCGGCTCATGCCGGGCTCCCGCGAGTCGGGCACCACGGCGATCACGTTCCTCTACTACCCGCCGAACATGCCGGTCGGCGCCCAGATGGCCTCGGCCCACCACTACGTCGCCCAGCTTGTGCGCGCGACCGGGCGGCCGGCGAGCCTGACCGGAGCCGTCCCGGGCCAGTTCGCCCAGGGGGT
>DATCPV010000259.1:0-2241 GCA_036569885.1 Gaiellales bacterium
ACGTCATCCTGCGCTCGGACGGCTCGCCCACCTATCAGTTCGCCAACCCGTTCGACGACATTCAGATGGGCGTCACCCACGTGATCCGCGGCGAGGATCTGATGCCGTCCACGCCGCGCCAGCTCGCGCTCTACCGCGCGCTCGGAGCACCCGAGCCGACCTTCGCACACCTGCCGATGGTGCTCGGCCCCGACAAGCGCAAGCTCTCGAAGCGGCACGGGGCGATCTCGGTGGAGGAGTTCGTGGACGCCGGCGTGGTTGCCGACGCGCTCGTGAACTACCTGGCGCTCGTCGGGTGGAGCTATGACGACCACACGACCTACATGACCCGCGCCGAGCTGGTCGAGCGCTTCACGCTCGAGCGGGTCAATCGCAGCCCCGGCGTGTTCGACCCGGAGAAGCTCGAGTGGCTGAACGGCGAGCATCTGCGCGCGATGCCGGCCGAGGCATTCGCCGCCGCCCTGCTCGAATACCTGGAGTCATCGGGCTCGCCGCTGGCCGCACAGCCGCAGCGGGTGGCGCAGGCGGCGCCGCTCGTGCAGGAGAAGATGCGGGTGTTGTCGCAGTTCCAGCGCCTGGCCGGCTTTCTCTTCGGGCCGCCCGAGATGGATGCGGCGGCCTGGGAGCGCGTGCGCGCCGACGAGCGGGCACCCGAGTCGCTGCGGGCAGTCCGGGACGCGCTGGCCGGCGTCCCCGACTGGCTGGCCGCGAACATCGACGCCGCTCTGCACGCCGCCTGCGAGCAGGTCGGTGCGAAGCCGCGGGTGGTGTTCATGCCCGTGCGGGTGGCGCTCACCGGCGGCACGGTCTCGCCCGGCCTGTACGAGAGCCTCGAGCTCGTCGGCCGTGACGAGTCGCTGCGGCGGATCGACGCCGCTGTCGCGATGCTCACCGGCTGAGGCCCCGCACCCGCTTGCAGGAATCCGGCTGGAAGTGGACAAGTTCGAACGACGGTATGTACGGGGCACTCCACATCTCCGAGTCGGTCGCGCGACTGTCTGTTGCGGGCGTCGTACTGTGGCTGAGCCTGTCCCTCGGGCTCGCCACGGCCGTCGGCGTCGGCGCCTGGACGCTGGGGCACGAGGCCGGGGCGGGCTACTCGCCGGCGCAGGTGACGGAGCTTCAGCGGCAGGCATTCGTCCGCGGCGTGGCGGCCGGTGCCGAGCGCAACGGGCGCGGCGCGGGGGCATCGGCGCGAGCGCTCGCTGGCGCGCGCCACACGGGTTACGAGCACGGCTACGCGGCCGGGTATCGCGCCGGCAGCGCCGCCCCCTGACCCCCACCCGTTCGGGTAGCCGTGCGAGGGGGGTTTTGCCCGCCAGGCGACAACGCGGGGGTCGCGCGCTACAGTCACCGCCGTGGGGGTGTACCTACTTCATGAGCTCGCCCAATGGGCCGGCGCAACGGCCGTCCTGGCCCTGTTGGGCTGCCTCATCGCGGCCATCCTCGGGGTGGAGATGTCGGCATCGGTGTTTCTCCCCGGCGAGGCCGCGTTCGACCTCGCGAAGGCCATGGCGATTCTGGGTGGATCGGCGGTGCTCGTCGCGGCTTCGACCTCGACGCTCTACTTCTGGCTGGTCGGCGTGGCCTCGGAGCGGGCCGCGGTGCTGGTCGAGGTGAGCCTCCTCGGCAGCGCGCTGGTGTTCGCCGGCACGCTCAGGATACTGCTCGATCACGGCCGTCGCGCCCGCGCGCACCGCTGAGACGCGACGCGCCCGGTAGGCTCCCGGCATGCGTGACGAGCTCCGCAACCGGGCGGTGCTGCTGGCCGCGGTGGCGGCCGTCGGCTTCGCGCTCCTGGGCACGTACACATGGATGCAGACCGCTCCGACTCCGTGCCCGCCGACCGGCGTGTGCCTGGTCGGGCGGACGCACCGGATCCACCCATTGCGCGCTCGAATCGAGTGGGCGGCGGCGGTTGTGATGGTGGTCGGGGCGGCGAGCCTGGCCGTCACCGGCCGCGCCCGCAAGCGGCCGTAACGAGAAGGCCGCCGCTTGACGCAACGGGGCGCCGGGCCGTATCGTGGCGATCGGCGCTTGGAGGACGACGACCAGACCGGCACGGGGAGCGGCCCGGCGGACGCCGGGCCGGTGATACGTGCCTTCGTCGAGGGCGACACGGCTCGGCTCCGGCCGGTGCTGCACCCGGATGTCGAGGTGCGGCTGTCGGCGTTCGCCGAGCCCGACCTGTGGCTGCGCGGGCGTGAGGCAGTGCTGCGCTGGTACCGGCGCACGGCCGGG
>DATCPV010000260.1:0-2008 GCA_036569885.1 Gaiellales bacterium
CTCGAGGGCGGCGCGCTGAGCCGCATCGGCGCGCTCGTCGAGGTGCAGCACCCAGCTCCACGGTGAGCCGGCCTCGTCGTCGCTGTAGCGCGACACCAGCACCACACCCAGCGACGAGACGACGACGCCGCCGATCGCGCCCTCGACGATCCGCCACGACAGGACGCCGGTGCAGACCCCGTATGTCGAGCGGCCGCCCTGCTCGCCGTCGATCCGCCGGCAGGGGCAGATCGCGTCGCAGTTGCACACCTCGAGGTACGTCCCCGAGATCCTCCAGTCCGGGCCCGTGTTCATCGGCCCATTTTACGGAGCGCTGGGAGGGATTCGCCACGCCCGGCTGCCGCCGAAGTCGAGCAGCAGTGAAAGTCGCCGATCCGCAGGAGCGGGCTCTCGTACAGCGTGTGGACGATCGCCACGGCGCCTACTTGGCCGTGTAGCCGCCGTCGAGCAGCAGGGTGGTGCCGACGGCAAACGAGCTCTCGTCACTCGCCAGGAAGAGGATGCCGTGAGCCTGCTCCATCGGGTCGGCCGCCCGCCCGATCGGCGCCCACTCGGCGAACTCGGCCCGCGTGGCCTCGGGGTCGGCGCTCGTCGCCACCTCGGCGTCCAGAAGCGGCGTCTGGGTGATGCCGGGGCAGGCGCAGTTGACGCGGATGTTCGCGCCGATCAGGTCGACCGCGATCGACTTGGTGAACATGACGACCCCGCCCTTGCTCGCGTTGTAGGCGGGCGCGGCCGGATCGGCGACGAACCCCATCTCTGAGCCGACGGTCACGATCGTCCCGCCGCCCCGCGCCTTCAGCCGCGGGATGGCCGCGTGGATGATGGTGTACATCCCCTTCAGGTTGACGGCGATGACCCGGTCGAACTCCTCTTCCGAGAGGGTCGTGATGGGGGAACGGCTGGTGATGCCGGCGGCGCAGACCACGATGTCGAGCCCGCCGTGCGCCGTGGCCGCATCGGCGACGATCCGCTCGCCGTCGGCCACCTGCGAGACATCGCCCGCGACAGCGTGCAGCGGCCCCAGCTCGCCGAGCTCCTCGGCGGTCGCCGCGAGCAACGCCTCGTTGTTGTCGGCGATCGTGACCCGTGCGCCCTCGTCGAGGAACAGCCGCGCCGTCGCCTTGCCGATGCCCGAGGCACCACCGGTGATCAGCGCTGTCTTGCCCTGGAGTCGGTCCATCGCGATCCGCTGCGCAGCCTAGATGATTGCTCCTGAACGCCGGCGGCGGCCTTGACGGGCTCACCGAAGTCGAGCAGCCACCCGCCGAATGCGATCGCACATGCGGCGAACCACCCCCACCCGAGGGCGAGGCCGGCGATCACGTCGGACGTCCAGTGCAGATCGAGCATGACTCTGCTGCATGCGACCGCCACCGCGACTCCCACCGCGACACCTACAAGCGCCGCCCTCGTCCGAGCGGTGCGGCGGCGGCCGGCGAGCAGTGCCAGCGCCGCGAAGAACGCCGCCGCCGTGGACGAGTGCCCGCTCGGAAACGACGGCCCGAGCGTCGCCGCGACGGGGTCGATCGCTGGGCGTGCCCGGGCGACGATCTGCTTGACGGTGTTCGTCACGACCGAGTCACCAAGGGTGACGACGAGCAGGAATGCGGGGATCCACCGGTTCCGGACGCGAATCCACTCGACCACGCCGATGACCACTCCGATCACGAGAACGCCTTGCGTGGTCGCCAGAGTCGTCACGTCTTCGAGCAGGCGGTGATCGACGCCATCGGAGTCACGGTGGGCCCAGAGCGCAACCGCCGAGTCGGCGTGCGCCAGGGCATCGCTCCCACGCACCAGGACGGCCAGGGCGGCGACGACGAGCCCGGCCAGCACCATCGCCGCGAGTGCCATCGTGAGCGCGAGCCCGGTCACCGCGTCGGCCTCGACACGGCGGTGGACGAAGCCTCGCACACTCGTGTGCGCGCGCAGCTCGACGGCCGTCGCGGCGGCCGGAGCCCGGCCCCACCACGTGCGAATTACCGCCCGCGCACCCAGCCACGCG
>DATCPV010000261.1:0-3430 GCA_036569885.1 Gaiellales bacterium
CCCGCCGCTACGGCTGCCGGGTGCGCCTGCGCGGCGCGTCGCCCGAGCTGCGCGAGATCGTCGCGTTCATGGGGCTCGAGGACGTGCTGCCGGAGTGACGTCGCCTGGTCAGCCGGGTTCGGGCCGCGTGAGCCAGTCCCAGTCCAGAACCCGCCGAAACCCGAGCTTGGCATAGACGGACGCGCCCATCGCGGATGCCTGCAGGTATGCGAGCTGAGCGCCCGCGTCGAATCCGTCGGCGACGATTTGGGCAACGACCGCAGAGCCATACCCACGCCGGCGATGCTCCGGCGGCGTCGCGACGCTGTAGACGCCCACCAGCTCCTCAAAGGTGCAGCCGACGCCCGTCGCGACCGGTTCGCCGTCAACCTCGGCCAGGTAGAAGGCGACGCCTGGAGCCGACAGGATCCGCGGGGTGTACAGCACGTCAATCATCTCGGCGGGGCTGCCGAAGCCGGCGGCGGCGACGTCGAGGGCGAGCCGCAGCCCCTCCTCCTCGTCGACGCGACGCACACTCACGGCGGCGGCGGGCGCATCCCGGACGCCGGAGGGTGCCGTGACCATGCCCGCCACACGCCCGCGCTGGGTCAGCCCGAGCTCTGCGGCGGCGGCCGTCATGTGAGGGCACCGGTCCTGGATCACCTGCACGAAGCACGGCGTGCCGGCCGCCTCGACCTCCGCGACCGCCGCCCCGAGCTCACGGGCAATCTGCGCATCCGGCGCCGGATCATCGACCCAGATGCCGCAGAATGGGGGGAACGGCGTCCGCGGCGAGATCAGCACTCGATAGCCCTCTCGCACTGACACGCGGCCCTGATCGACCAGCGGCATCAGCGTCTCGAACGCCGCCCGCAGGCCACGCTCCAACTGATCCGCTTCACTCGCATAACCGGCCACGTGAGGACGTCCTCGGCTGTTGGTCAGTCGAGGCGGGCTGGGAGGCCGAACAGCGGGAAGAGCGTCTCGGTCGCCAGGAAGAAGGAGAACTCGACGATGCGGCCGTCGGCGATCTCGAGCACCTGCAGCGCCCACGGATCGTGCCCCTTGCCGGTCTCGCTCGGCTTGTACTGCCCGAACGCCGGCGAACCGTTCGCCGCGACGGTGGGGATCATGCGCGAGCCGCTGCAGCCGATGCCCGGCCCGAACCACCACGTCAGAATGTCTTCGCGGCCGGCCAGCCACAGATCGAACGGCGGCATCGACTGGGTCGCGTCCTCGCGGATCAGCGATGTGAGCGCATCGATGTCATAGCGCTCGAACGCCTCGACGTAGCGCGCGAGCAGCGCCGCGTGGGCGGCGTCCACCGCGGGCGTCGTGTCGGCCGCGCTGAGATCGCGGGCGTCGATTGTCGCGCGCGCCCGCTGCAGTGAGCTGTTGACCGACGCCACGCTCGTCTCGAGCAGCTCGGCAACCTCGGCCGCCTTCCAGCGCAGCACCTCACACAAAATCAGCACCGCGCGCTGCCGCGGCGGCAGGTGTTGCAGGGCCGCGACGAACGCGAGCCGGATCGTCTCGCGCGACTCGGCCACCTCCGCCGGATCGGCGTCGGCCGGGACGACGAGGCCGTCCGGCACCGGCTCGAGCCACGTCACCTCGGACGGCACGTTCAGGTTCGAGGCCTCCGGTGCGCGCGCCGGGCCGAAATCCATCGGCCGCGCGCGCCGCTCGCGCCCCTTCAGCATGTCGAAGCAGACGTTCGTCGCGATCCGGTAAAGCCACGAGCGCAGGGCCGCGCGGCCCTCGAACCGGTCGTAGCCCCGCCACGCGCGGATGAACGCCTCCTGCACCGCGTCCTCGGCCTCGAACGCCGAGCCCAGCATGCGGTAGCAGTAGGCGGTCAGCTCGGTGCGGTGCTGCTCGAGCCGCTCCTCGACGGGTGCGGCGGTGAGCGAGGAGTCGGTCACGCGTACCATCTTACCGACCCCGCGCGGCGGCGACCGCCGCTTGCCCGTAGCTGATGCCGCCGTCGTTGGGAGGCACGCGCGCATGTGAGAGCACGCGGAAGCCGAGTTCCTCGAGCCGCCGCCGCAGCGACCGCAGCAGCCGGACGTTCTGGAACGTCCCGCCGGACAGCACGACGAGCTTCGGATCCGCTGCCGCGGCGCAGGCGGACGCCGCCGCCGCGGCGACCCCCTCGTGGAACGCTGCGGCGATCTGGGCGCGCGGGCGGCCGGCCGCCAGGTCGTCGTGGCCGGCCGCGATGAGGTCGGCGCCGGCGATGACCCCGCCCTCGACGCCGCAGGCATACGGCTCGGCCGCTTCGTCGCCCGCCAGTTGCTCGAGCTCGATCGCCGCCTGGCCCTCGTAGCTCACGCGGTCGCGGACGCCGAGCACGGCGGCGGCGGCATCGAACAGCCGCCCCATGCCCGACGACATCGGCGCGTTCACCGCGAGCACCGGCCGCAGCGCCGCCCAGCCCGGGAACGGCACCGGCCGCCCGGCCCTCTCGAGGTAGGCCGCCGCGGTCCGCCATGGCTCGTGGATCGCCGCCGCGCCCCCCGGAAGCGCGACCGGATCGAGGTGCGCAACACGCTCGAACTCGAGGAGGTCGCAGCGCAGAAGCTCGCCACCCCAGAGGGTGCCGTCGGGGCCGTAGCCGGTGCCGTCGAAGACCACCGCCAGCGCCGGCCCCCGCTCGCCATGCTCGGCCAGGCAGGCGGCTGCGTGGGCGTGGTGGTGCTGCACCTCCACGGGATCTGCGGCCCGCTCGTGCGCCCACCGGGTCGAGAGGTAGTCGGGGTGCATGTCGCACGCGATCACCTCGGGCGTCACTCCGAGCATGTCGAGGTAGAGCTCGAGATCGGACCGAAACGCCGCATACGCCGCCTCCGTGTCGAGGTCGCCCAGATGCGGCGAGAGGAACGCCGCGCCCTCGCGCGCGACGCAGAACGTGCTCTTGAGCTCCGCTCCCACGGCCACGACCGGGCGGGCGGCCGCGACCGGCAGGGGCAGCGATCCGGGCGCGTAGCCGCGCGATCGCCGCACCGGGAAGCCGGCCCGAACGACCGAGTCCTCGCAGCGGCGGTGGATCGGCCGGTTGTGACCGAGGAAGGCGTCGGCGATCTCGCCCAGGCGGTCGCGGGCGTCGTCGTCGGACACGGCGATCGGCTCGTCCGAGCGGTTGCCGCTGGTCACCACGAGCGGCGCGCCCACATCCGCGGCGAGCAGGTGGTGAAGCGGCGTGTAGGGCAGCATGACTCCGAGCCAGGAGGTGCCCGGAGCGACCGCATCGGCGACCGCCGCGCCCTCTCGTCGCCGCGCCAGCACGATCGGACGGGCGGGCGAGCGCAGCAGGGCCAGCTCGGCGGCGTCGAGCGAGACGAGCAGGTCCGGGGCGGAGGTCATGACCGCGAACGGCTTCTGGTCGCGCTGCTTGCGCGCCCGCAACCGCCCGACCGCCTGGTCGTCGCCGGCGACGCAGGCGAGGTGG
>DATCPV010000262.1:0-1751 GCA_036569885.1 Gaiellales bacterium
AAGTGAAGCAGCGTCCCCTTGAGATGCGCGAGCGTGATCCCGCGATCGACGACCAGGCCCTCGAGCTGGGTGAACATCGCCGTATGCGTGGCGTCGGGCGTGTCGCGCCGGTAGCAGCGGCCGGCCGTGGCCATGTAGACGGGCGGCGGCATCGCCTCCATGGTGCGGATCTGCACCGGCGAGGTGTGCGTGCGCAGCACGACGTCGTCGGCCACGTAGAACGTGTCGGTCAGCTGCCGCGACGGGTGCGTCCGGGCGTGGTTCAGGGCGTCGAAGTTGTAGTAGACGGTGTCGACCTCGGGCCCCTCGGCGATCCCGTAGCCGAACCCCACGAAGACATCGAGGATGTCGCGCCGGGTCTGCTCGATCAGGTGCGCATGGCCGCGCGGCCGGCGCTCCCCGGGCAGCGTGATGTCGACCCGGTCGGTGCGCAGACGGTGCTCGAGCTCGGCCTCCCCCAGCTCCGCGGCCCGCCGCTCGAGGTGCTGCTCGAGGGCGACCCGGGCGCGGTTCAGCTCCGCGCCGCGCGCGCGGCGCTCGTCGGGAGGGAGCGACCCGAGCTCGCGCAGCGCCAGAACGAGCGGCGCCTTGCGTCCGAGCACGTCGATCCGCACCGCCTCGAGCGCGGCCGAGTCGGGCGCGGCAGCGATACGGGCGGTCGCGTCCGAGACGAGGGCTTCGAGGTCCATTGTGGCCGGGTAGTGTACTTGTGTGGTCTCCGCGTACGACCGTCTGGGCCGGCGCTACGACGCCTGGTGCCGGTCGGTCACCGAGGACATCCCCTTCTACGTCGATTTGGCGCTGCACGCGGGCGGACCGGTGCTGGAGATCGGAGTCGGCTCGGGCCGGATCGCTGTGCCGACCGCCCTGGCCGGCGTGCCGGTCGTCGGCGTGGACAGCTCGGCGGTGATGCTCGACCTGGCCCGGCAGCGGGCGGCGCCGCATGGCGTCCCGCTGCGGCTGGTGCAGGCCGACATGCGCGACCTGCCGGAGCTGGGCACATTCCCGCTCGTCACGGTGCCGTTCCGGGCGTTCCTGCACCTTCGTGACGATTTCGAGCGACTGGCCGTCCTGCGGGCGCTGCACGCCCGGCTGCAGCCCGGCGGGACGCTCGCCTTCGACGTGTTTCATCCCGACGGCGCCGACATCACCGAGACGCACGACCGCTGGATCGAGCGCGAGCCCGGAATCGAGGAGCGGGCGCACTGGGACACGACGGCACGGAGCCTGACCCTCTCGGTGCGCACGGGCGACGTGGAGGCCGAGATGGAGCTGTGGTGGACGGCACCGGATGACTGGCGCAGGCTGCTCGCCGAGGCCGGGTTCGAGCGCATCGAGAGCTACGGCTGGTTCGACAAACGGCCGCTCGAGGCCGACTCGGCGGACTCGGCGTGGTTGGCGCATCGGCCCACACGTGGTTAGGGTGACGAGCATGGAGCCCTACCCCGTCAGCTTTTCAGTGGACTATCCCGACCGTTCCCTCAACCGGCTTACCAGCGCGTTTCGGATCTTCACCGTGATCCCGATCGCGATCGTCCTGGGCATGCTCGAAGGAACGTCGTCCTCGGCCTGGCACACGACCGGCACAGCCGGGAGCTCGTCCGGCCGCACCATCGCGGCCGGCGGCGGCCTGCTCATCGCGCCCATCGTCGTGATGCTGCTCTTCCGGCGCAAGTACCCGCGCTGGTGGTTCGACTGGAACCTCGAGCTGCTCCGATTCACGAACCGGATCGGTGCCTACCTCGCCTTGA
>DATCPV010000263.1:0-6162 GCA_036569885.1 Gaiellales bacterium
CGCTGACCACCGGCCCGAAGATCTCCTCCCGCGCGACGGTCATGTCGTTGCGCACGTCGGCCAGCACCGTCGGGCGGTAGAAGAACCCCGCCTCGAGCTCGCCGCCGGGCCGCTCGCCGCCGGCAACCAGCCGCGCAGACAGCGTCTCGGTCGCAGCCTCGTAGGATTGTGCGATTCCGATTGACGAGGAGCGAGATGTCCGGTGAGTACGAGATCAGGCTCGATGACAAGTTTGGGCAGTTGCAACGGTTCGACGTCGCGGCCGAGGCGGCTGCCGTCGAGCCGTGGTTCAATCAAAACCCTGACGAGGGTGAACGACGCGGTCGTGCGCCTTGGTGTGCTCGAGGGTGATTTCCATTGGCACAAGCACGATGAGGAAGACGAGTTCTTCCTCGTGCTCGACGGCGAGTTGCAGATCGACGTCGAAGACCGGGAAATGATCGTGCTCGGCCCCAACCAGGGCGTGACGATCCCGAAGGGCGTCCTCCACCGGACTCGGGCGCCGAAGCGAACCGTCGTCTTGATGGTCGAGCCGGCAACTGTTGTCCCGACCGGGGACGCCTAGGAGTGGCTCTACGCCTCGGTCGAGATGAAGACGCTCTTGAGCTCGGTGTTGTGGGCGAGCGCCTCCATGCCCAGCTCCTTGCCGACACCCGACTGCTTGTAGCCGCCGAACGGCGTCTGCACGAACACCGACGAGTTGGTGTTGACGCCCAAAACGCCGGTGCGAAGGGCGCGGGCGACCCGCAGCTGGCGAGCGCCGTCGCGCGTCCACAGCGAGCCAGAGAGGCCATACGGGGTGTCGTTTGCGATCCGCACCGCGTCGGCCTCGTCGCGGAATGTGATGACGCTGACCACCGGCCCGAAGATCTCCTCCCGCGCGACGGTCATGTCGTTGCGCACGTCGGCCAGCACCGTCGGGCGGTAGAAGAACCCCGCCTCGAGCTCGCCGCCGGGCCGCTCGCCGCCGGCAACCAGCCGCGCACCCTCGTCCAGGCCGACGGCCACGTACCGCTCGACGGTCTCACGCTGGCCCGCCGAGATCAGCGGCCCGATCTCGGTGGCCGGGTCCTCCGGCATCCCGACGCGCAGGTTGCGGGCCGTCTCGGAGTAGCGCTCGAGCACCTCGTCTGCGACCGACTCCTCCACGATCAGGCGCGAGCGGGCGCAGCAGTCCTGCCCGCAGTTCTCGAACACGGCGTACGGTGCCAGGCGGCCGACCTTCTCGAGGTCGGCGTCGGCGAAGACGACGCAGGCCGACTTGCCGCCCAGCTCGAGGGTCACCCGCTTCACGGTCGCCGCGGCGCGCCGCGCGATGCCGGCGCCCACCTCGGTCGACCCCGTGAATCCGATCTTGCCGACGCCGGAATGCTCGACCAGGGCATTCCCGACGGTCCCGCCCGGCCCAGGGACCACGTTGAGGGCGCCGGCCGGGATGCCCGCCTCAACCGCCAGCTCGGCGTAGCGCAGCACCGATAGCGGGGTCAGCGACGCCGGCTTGAGCACCACCGTGTTGCCGGCGGCGAGCGCGGGCGCGATCTTCCAGTTGGCGATGTTGAGCGGGAAATTCCACGGAGTGATCAGGCCGACGACCCCGATCGGCTCGCGGAACGTCAGCGCCACTCCGTCACGCTCGACCGGAATGGTGTGGCCGAAGAACTTGTCGACCGCTCCGGCGTAATAGCGAATGACGTCGACGATCATCCCGAGCTGCCCGCGGGCATCGCCGATCGGCATGCCGACGTTGCGGCACTCGAGCAGTGCCAGCTCCTCCGTGTGCTCCTCGACCAGGGTGGCAAAGCGGTGCATGTGCCGGCCGCGTGTGACGGGGGAGAGGGCTCCCCAGACCCCGTGGGCGGCGGTTGCAGCGGCCACCGCCCGGTCGATGTCCTCGGGGCCGGCCTCGGCGACGCTCGCAAGCAGGGTGCCGGTGGCCGGATTCGTGACGTCGAAGCTCGCTCCCTCGGCCGCGGCGACCCGCTCGCCGCCGATGACCAGGCCCTCCACGGCGGTCGCGCTCACGCCGCGGCCCGCCGGTAGGTGGTCGCCTGGGCGACCAGCTCGCCGAAGAGCGGCGCACCGCCGATCTCGTCCTCCTCGGGATGCCACAGGACGCCGACCGCGAACCTGGCGGCCGGCTGCTCGACCGCCTCGACCGTGCCGTCCTCCGCCCGGGCGGAGACGTGCAGCCCGGCACCGAGCCGGTCGGGCGCCTGGTGGTGGCACGAGTGGGTGCGCGTCTGAGCACCGAGGACGCCGGCCAGGCGCGTCCCCGGCTCGACCGTCACCTCGTGGAACGTGTAGCGGCCGGGCGGGCCCTTGTGCGTCTCGCTGCCGAGATGCTGGTGGAGGTCGCCGCCGAGCGCGACGTTCAGGAGCTGCATGCCCCGGCAGATGCCGAGCACCGGCATGTCCCGCCGCAGCGCCTCGCGGATCAGCGCCAGCTCGGCCTGGTCACGCTGGTCGTGGACGCCCGTGGTCTCGGGATGCGGCTCCTGCCCGTACAGGACAGGGCCGAGATCGGGGCCGCCGGTGAACACCAGGCCATCGAGCACCTCGAGCAGCTCGGTCGAGCCGGAGACCGGCGGGATCGCGATCGGCATCCCACCCGCCCGCTCCACCGACGAGGAGTACGCCGCCGGGACGACCACGCTGCGAACGTCGGTCCACTGCCCGAACGCCACCGGCACGTCATATGCGCTGATGCCGATCACCGGGCGCTTGCGGTCCATACCGTCGGCAGTATATGAATCGCACATGCCGCTGACGCTCGACGAGCTCCGGGGGGACGTCGAGTCCGGCGCGGTGGACACCGTGCTCCTGGTGATGACCGACATGCAGGGGCGGCTCGCCGGCAAGCGCCTGCACGCGCCCTTCTTCGTGAATGAGGTCGCCGATCACGGCGCCGAGGGCTGCAACTACCTGCTGGCCGTCGATGTGGACATGAACACGGTGCAGGGGTTCGCGATGTCGTCGTGGGAGACGGGCTACGGCGACTTCGTGTTCCGGCCCGACCTCAGCACGCTGCGACGGGTGCCGTGGCTCGAGCGCACGGTGCTGGTCGTCGCCGATCTGGAGTGGGAGGACGGCTCGCCGGTGGCGGCCTCGCCCCGCCAGATCCTGCGCCGTCAGCTCGACCGGCTGGCCGAGCGCGGGTGGCGGGCCAACGTCGGCTCCGAGCTCGAGTTCCTGCTGTTCCGCGACAGCTACGACCAGGCCCGGGCGAAGCGCTACCAGGACCTCACGCCCGCGAACCCCTACAACGTCGACTACTCGATTCTGGGCACGACGATGGTCGAGGACGTGCTGCGGCCGATCCGGCTGGGAATGACCGGCGCCGGGATCGCCGTCGAGGACTCGAAGGGTGAGTGCAACTTCGGCCAGCACGAGGTCAATTTCCGCTATTCCGACGCGCTGGCCATGGCCGACAACCACTCGGTGTACAAGAACGGCGCCAAGGAGATCGCCCACATGCACGGCTGCGCGCTCTCGTTCATGGCCAAGTACGACCAGCGCGAGGGCAACTCGTGCCACATCCACATCAGCCTATGGGACGACAAGGGCAGCCTGTCGCCGGGCGAGGACGGACACGGCCGCAGCCGCACGTTCGACCACTTCATCGCCGGCCAGCTGGCCGCGACGCGAGAGCTCGCCTACTTCTTCGCGCCGAACGTGAACTCGTACAAGCGCTACGCCTGGGGGTCGTTCGCCCCGACGACGCTCGTGTGGGGCGTCGACAACCGCACCTGCGGGTTCCGGGTGGTGGGCCATGGCGCCGGGCTGCGGCTCGAGAGCCGGATCTCCGGGGCCGACGTGAATCCCTACATCGCCTTCGCAGCCATGATCGCCGCGGGCCTGCACGGGATCGACAATGAGCTCGAGCTCGAGCCGGCCTATCCCGGGAATGCCTACGACGCGGTCGACAAGCCGCGGCTACCCGGCAGCCTGCACGAGGCGGTGGCGCTCCTCGAGGGATCGGCAATTGCGCGGACGGCATTCGGGGACAACGTGGTGGACCACTATCTGCACTACGCCCGTACGGAACAGCGCGCGTTCGAGGCGGCCGTCACCGACTGGGAGCGCTTCCGCAGCTTCGAGCGGATGTAAGCCGGGCGCCCGAAACGAACCGGGCGCCCGCTTACCGAAACGCGCTCACGCGGACTTGCCGTGCGGGCGGCCGATCAGCCGGGCGATCACTTGCCGGCGCCGATCGCGGCGACGCTCGTCACGCATGTTGCGCGCGAGGCGCATGAAGTAGTCGTGCTCGGTCTCCGGGCGCGACTGGGCGAACTGTCGTTCTGAATGGATGTTCATCAGGTTGCTCATACACTGATGATAGCACCCGGATCCTCGCCAGTATACCCCTATACATCTGTCTACACGCCAAATTAACAGTACAAAACACTAGGCAACGGTGATCTCCTCGGACAGATACACGTCCTGGATCGCGTTCAGCAGTTCGACGCCCTCGGCCACCGGCCGCTGAAACGCCTTGCGGCCGCTGATCATGCCCATTCCACCGGCCCGCTTGTTGACCACTGCGGTGAAGACGGCGTCGTGCAGGTCGCTCTCGCCGGACGATGCACCGCCCGAGTTGATGAGCCCGGCGCGGCCCATGTAGCAGTTGGCCACCTGATACCGGGTCATGTCGATCGGATGGTCGCTCAAGAGCTCGGAATAGACGCGCTTGTCCGTCTTGCCGAAGTTGAGGTCGAGGAACCCCGGCCGCGCGGTCTCGGGCGCCTTCTGCTTGATGATGTCCGCCTCGATGGTCACGCCCAGGTGGTTGGCCTGGCTCGTCAGGTCGGCCGCCAGGTGGTAGTCGGGGCCGCCGTCCTTGGCCGAGAACGCCGAGTTGCGCAGGTAGCACCAGAGCACGGTCGCCATGCCCAGCTCGTGTGCCGCCGCAAACGCCACGGAGACCTCCTGGAGCTGGCGCTTCGACTCCGCAGACCCGAAGTAGATGGTCGCCCCCACGGCCACGCAGCCCTGCTCGCGGGCCTGGCGCACCGAACCGAACATGATCTGGTCGTAGGCGTTCGGGTAGGAGAGGAACTCGTTGTGGTTCAGCTTCATGAGGAACGGGATCCGGTGCGCGTAGCGGCGCGCGGTGGCGCCGAGCGCCCCGACCGTGGTGGCGACGGCGTTGCAGCCGCCCTCGATCGCGAGCTCGACGATGCGAGCGGGATCGAAGTAGTCGGGGTTCTTGGCGAACGACGCGCCGGCCGAGTGCTCGATGCCCTGGTCGACGGGCAGGATCGAGACGTATCCGGTGCCGGCCAGACGGCCGTGGTCATACAGGGTCTGCAGCGACCGCAGGACCGGGGTCGGCCGGTCCGAGAGCGCGACCACCCGGTCGACGAAGTCGGGACCGGGCAGGTGCAGCCGCTCACGCGAGATCGTGTTGCAGGTGTGGCCGAGCAGCGACTCGGCGTCGTCTCCCAGGATCGACTCGATCCGGGCCATGTCCGATGCGGGTGCGATAGCCATGTCGCAAGGCTCCTCTCGCGGGGTGGTTGTGGTTTCAGATGTAGCTTGCCACGCGCAGCCGCCTATTTCTGAGCCGGCAGCTCGACGTGGCCGCCGAACTGCTTGCGCATCGCGGACAGAACGCGGTTGGCGTAGGTCCCCTCGCCGCGCGAGCTGAAACGCTCGTACACGGCCGCGGTCAGCACGTGGGCGGGGATGCCCTCCTCGATGGCCGCAATCGATGTCCACCGGCCCTCGCCCGAGTCGGACACCCGGCCTGAGAACTCGTCCAGATCGGCGGACTCGTGCAGCGCCGTCGCCGTCAGGTCGAGCAGCCACGAGCCGACGACGCTGCCGCGCCGCCACACCTCGGCGACCTCGGCGGTATCGATCGTGTAGCGGTAGAACTCGGGGTGCTCGAGCGGCGCCGTCTCGGCGTCGCCGGAGCGCTCGCGCAACCCGGCGTCGGCGTTCTTGAGGATGTCCAGGCCCTCCGCGTATGCGGCCATGATGCCGTACTCGATTCCGTTGTGCACCATCTTGACGAAGTGCCCGGCGCCGTTCGGGCCGCAGTGCAGATACCCGCGCTCCGATGCGGCGACGGCACCCGTCCGCCCGGGTGTGCGCGGGGCCGCGTCGACATCGGGCGCAATGGTGGCGAAGAGCGGCTCGAGCCGCGAGACGACCTCGTCC
>DATCPV010000264.1:0-3682 GCA_036569885.1 Gaiellales bacterium
CACGGCCTGCGGCCGTGAATACCCGGTGCCAGGCACCGGTTATTCAGCCGACCAGGATGCGGAACGCGGCCGTGTAGGTGTCGCCCGGGCGCACCCACGTCAGGCCGTCGCCGGTGGCCAGGGCGTTGGTGGGGGCCGTCATCGGCTCGAAGCAGACCAGGTCGCGGTCGGCGGGGGCGAACACCTGCGCGTAGCGATACCCCTCAATGAACTCGACCGCGATCTTGCGGCCGCCGCCCTCCACCGTGAACCGCGCGTGCGCCCCGAGGTCGGTGTAGGCGTCGTCGAGGCTGCGGGATCCCAGAGCGGCACGTGTCACCCGCACCGCGTCCTGGATACCGGTCGGCAGCTGGCGGTCGTCGAGGTTGAGCTGCGTCCGGGCGGGGATGTCCACCGTCCACTCCGCGCGCGGCACTCCGGGCAGGTGTAGGTAGGGGTGGTAGCCGAACGAGACCGGAAACGGCCGCCGCCCCTGTGCGCGCAGGGTCGTGCGAATCTCGAGCCCGGAGGCGTCCAGGGCCGCCTCGACCGTGAGCGAGTGCGGGTGGCGGAACACCTCGAGCACCGCCGGGTGGTCGTGCGTGTCGAACTGCGCCTCGATCCGTGACGACGTCTCCTCGATGACGGTGAACGGCAGCGCCCGCGGCAGCACCCCGTGGATGGGCAGGCCATTCGCGTCGCGGTGCACGAGCTCCGAAGCCGGCATGGGCTGCGCGAGCCGGTTGGCCCATGGGTGCAGCAGCGGAATGCCCATCGTCGAGCCGCGCTCGCGGTAGGCCTCGAGGCCGTCGCGCAGGTCCAGCAGCTCGACGCCCTCGTGCTCGAGCGAGCAGCCCACCATCGCCAGCTCGGGTACGAACGCGGCCCGCAGACCGGGCGCCTCGAGCACGTGTGTCGCTGCTGTCACGTTTCCCGCGGCTGGACGAGCTCGACGGTGGCGCCGTCGGGGTCGGTGATCCAGACCACCACGCACCCATCCCAGTGGCGTCCGGCATCGGGGCCAAGGAGGATGGGCTCCGACCGGGCGGTGACGCCCGCGTCGACCAGCTGCCGGTAGGTCGCCCAAACGTCGTCCACCTCGAACGCGATGTGGCTGCCGGCGTGGGTCTGGGGCTCATGGTCGCGATCCTCCACCAGCTCGAGCACGCGGCCGTCGCCGAGATCGAGGTCGGCGATGCGCACGCGGCCGGTCGATTCGCCCGAGATGGCGGTCACCAGGGCCGCGGCGGTGTCGACCTGCTCGCGGACCGAAACGCCGAGCAGGTCGCGGTAGAACCGCAGCGACCGGTCGAGGTCGGTCACGGTCAGGCTCGCGTGATGGAGCCCTGTGACGGTCATCGCAGGCGCTCCGGGATCACGTCGCGGGCGAACACGTCGGCCACCGTCTCGGCCCGCTTGACGACCTCGGCCTCGTCGCCTCGAACCAGTACCGTGGCCGGGCGTGGCAGGCCGTTGAAGTTGGACGCACATGCGTCCTGGTACGCGCCCGTGTCGAGGAAGGCCAGCACCTCGCCGGCCTCGAGAGCGGGCAGCCGCTCCTGGTGAGCGAGTACATCGAATCCGCACGACATCCCGACGACGTCGGCCTCGACCTCTGCGAGTGCATCCGCTCGCCCGGCCGCCACGACGCGGAAGAGGGCGTGCTCGATCAGGAGGTCGGCCATGAACATCTCGGTGGTGTCCGTCTCGACCCACGTCCACGGCATGGGCCGCGACTGGTGCTTGATGTTTCGCACCGTCGCCAGGTGGATCCCGGTGTCGGCATAGAGCGCACGCCCCGGCTCGGCCTCCAGGCGAACTCCGCTCAGATCGATCCCGGCCGCGGCGAGGCCCGCCCGCAGCGATCCCGTGATCCGCTCGGCGATCTTCTCGATGGATGGCACGGGAGCGCCGTGCCCGGTCGGGTCGCGCGGCGCGGGATAGCCGCCGCCGACGTCGATCTCCGCTGGCGTCCAGCCCTGAAGGTCGCGATGCAGCGCGGCGATCGCAGCGGCGAAGCTCGCACCCATCCCCGCCCACACGTCCAGGTCGGTGCTGTGGCGGCCGAGGTGGGCCATGACGCCGACCAGCTCGACGCCGTCTGTTCCAAGCGCCCGGCGCGCGACCCCCGCCGCGGCCTCCGCGGGGATGCCGGGCTTGTAGTGCTGGGCGGCGTCGCGCACCGACAGGCCGGGGTCGAAATCGGAGGGCTGGTCGAGCCCGTCGTAGTCCGGCCGCAGCCGCAGCCGCACGCGCGCCGCGCGGCCGCACGCCCGGGCTGCGGCCGCCGCCAGGTCGAGCTCCATCGGGCTGTCCAGGGTCAGCCGGGCGCCCGCCGCCACGGCGTGCCGAATCAGCTCGGCGTCCTTGACCGAACCGTTGACCGAGATCAGCTCCGGGATGGTTCCGGCAGTGAGCGCGGCGTGCAGCTCTCCCGGCCCGAACGTGTCGCAGCCGAGGCCCTCGCTGTTCAGGACCGCCCGGAGGGCGAGTCCGAGGTTGGCCTTGAGCGACGGCAGAAGCGCCGTCTCTCCCCCGGGCCAGCCGGCCGCGAACGCCGCCGAGATGCGGCGGGCGTTCCGGCGCAGCTGGTCCTCCGAGACGGCATATAGAGGTGTGCCGAACCGGCGGGCCAGCTCGACCGTCTCGCACTCCTCCATCCACAGCCGCCCGGCACGGATCGACAGGCAATCGTCGAGACCTACCGTGGTGTTCATTTCGATAGCCACATCTCCGGGATCAGCTCGAAATAGGAGCCCGTGAAGATGAGCCCGTGCAGGTTCGGCGACACGAACTTGGGCTCGGCCAGGTGGATGAACGGCGCCCAGCCGGCGTCCCGCTTCATGAACTCGTTGTCGATCTTGGCCCACATCGCGTTTCGAGCGGGGCCGAGCGGCATCAGCTTGGTGCGGTCGATCAGCGTGTTCAACACGGGGTCGTTCGTGTTCGACGTGTCGTTGTTGCCCACCTTCACGATGTTCTGGCCGTTCAGGAGCGTATCGATGAAGTCCTCCCCCTCGGGGTAGTCCTGATCGAAGTGGTTGAACGCGATCTGGGGATCGGTCTTCTGCACCAGCAGCGTGTCCCAGTACACCGAGTCGTCGGGCGTCCGCACGCCGGTCACCTTGAGGCCGATCGAGCTGAGCACGCTCGCCAGATACTGCGCCGCCTTGGGAGCCGGGTCGGCATTGGTCGTCCAGATCTGCACCGGAGTCCCCGTCGCGCCCGCCCCCGCGACCAGTTGCTTGGCCTTGGCGACGTCGTGCGGGTAGAGGTTGGGCTCGTGGTAGGCGCTCCCGAACCCGGGCGGGAGCACCGTCTCGGTGGGTGTCCCCTGGCCGCCGAACAGCTTGACGAGCGCCGGACGGCTGATGGCGTAGTTGACCGCCTGGCGGACGGCCAGCTTGTTGAACGGCGCCAGCTTCTCGTTCATCGAGAAATAGGTGACGTTGTTGCGCGGGAACATGTGCACCTGCGTGGGGTACTTGGCCCGGAGTTCGGTGAGCCGGTCGGCCGGCACCGCCTCCATGTACCAGTCGAGCTGACCGTCGATGGTCTCGTTGACGGCCTGCTCGGGGGTGACCCCGATCTGGATGTCGACCTCGTTCAGGTGGCCGTTCGGCGAGTTCGGGGTCCACTGGCGGAAGTTGGGGTTGCGGACGAGCACGATCTGCTGCTTGGGGACGTACGTCTTGACCATGTA
>DATCPV010000265.1:0-6044 GCA_036569885.1 Gaiellales bacterium
ACCACGTGCTCGGGGCCGATGGCCCGGGCGGTGAGGGCCGCGGCGACCGCCGAGTCGATCCCGCCGGAGAGGCCGATCACGGCCTTCCCCCTGCCTGCCGCGTCCATCACCTCCTTCAGCCGCCGGGCCTTGCGGTCGAGGACGGGCTCGAGGGCGCTCTCGTCGCGCAGGAGCGCCACCCGGTCGAGCCGGCCGCCCGCGGCCGCGACCTCGCGCAGGGCATGGGCGCCGTCGCCGGGACGCCGCTCGACCGGCGCAACCGCGTCGGTCAGGACGGTGGTCTCGAACCCCTCCCGGATCGCATCCAGCGCGGTCGCGCGCACGCAGTAGTCGGTGGCGACGCCCGTGACCAGCACGCGCTTCACCCCGCCCCCGCGCAGGTACTCGCCCAGGTCGGTGCCGTCGAAGCCCGAGTAGGCCTCGCGGTCATGATCGGTGCCCTTGTCCTGGACGCGGTCGAAGTGCATCCCGGCCACCGACGCGTGCAGCTCCGCGCCCTCGGTGCCGGCGACGCAGTGGGGCGGCCACGGCCCGCCGCGATCGGCGAACGAGAGGTGGTCGGGAGGGTGCCAGTCGCGAGTCGCCACGACCGTGCCCGCCTCCTTTGCCGCGGCGGCGATCGCGGGCGCGAGCAGGTCGGCGCCGCCAACGCCGAGCGCGCCGCCGGGGCAGAAATCGTTCTGCATGTCGACCACGAGCAGCGCCGTGGTCGGGTCGGGGCCGGTCATGACATCTCCTCCTCGAGCGCGGAGAGTAGCTCCGAGAGCTTCGGGCGCAGCTCCTGCGGATCGCGCAGCGCGCGCACCTCGGAAGGCAGCCCGGCGATCTGGGCCGCGGCGCGGCGGCGAACGTCGGCAAGTGCGGGCAGCGGCGCGACCAGGCGGCCATCGCGGATGACCGGCTGCAGCAGCCGCTCGCCGGGCAGCTCCTCGTCGTCCAGGCCGATGGTGTCGGCGCCGGAGCCGGTCGTCCGGAACACCTGGTGGCGGCCGGGCAGGTTCGACTTGACGCCCGCGGCCTTCATCACCGGGCGGCCGTTGCTCTGAACGAGCTTGTACACGCCCCCCAACGTGGGCGCGTCGCTTGACGTCGTGAGGGCGGTGCCGACCCCGAATCCGTCGATCGGCGCCCCTGCCCCAAGCAGCTTCTCGATGCGGTACTCGTCGAGGTCGCCCGAGACGACGATCCGCGTCTCGCCACAGCCACCCTCGTCAAGGATCGCGCGCACCGCCACGGTCACCGCCAGCAGGTCGCCCGAGTCGAGCCGCACGGCCTGCGGCACCGTCCCGGTGATCCGGGCGGCCTCGCAGGCGGCTCGCGCGCCCAAGAGCGCGTCGTGCGTGTCGATCAGGAGCGTCGAGCGGCGGGGGTGGTCGCGCATGAAGGCGCAGAACGCCTCGACGTCGGTGGGGAACGCGAGCACGTAGCTGTGGGCCATCGTGCCGGACGTCGGGATCCCCCACTCGAACCCCGCGGCCACTGTCGCCGTGCCGGTGCAGCCGCCGATGTACGCCGAGCGGGCCGCCAGCAGCCCGGCGTCGGCGCCGTGCGCGCGGCGGAAGCCGAAGTCGGTCACCTGCCGGCCGCCGGCGGCGACCACGATGCGGCCGGCCTTGGTCGCGATCATCGTCTGGAAGTTGACCTGGTTCAGCAGGAACGTCTCGGCCAGCTGGCACATCAGGCGCCCGCCCCCGACGCGCAGCAGCGGCTCGCCCGCGTGCACCACCGTCCCCTCGGAAACGGCGTCGAGGTCGCCGGTGAAGTGCAGGCCGGCCAGATGCTCGAGCAACGCCTCACCGCACGTCTGCGACCGGCGCAGGTAGTCAAGGGCAGGCTCGCCGAACGAAAAGCCGGTCAGGTACTGGACGACTCGCTCGAGCCCCGCCGCGACCAGGAAGCCCCGGTCGGGGGGCAGGACGCGTACGAAGAGCTCGAACGCCACCGGCTCGGCGGCCTTGCCCTGCGCGAGATAGGAATCGGCCATCGCCAGCTGGTACTCATCGGTCAGGAGCTCGGCGGGCGGCCAGGCGATCACGTGGACCGCCGGTAGCGCACGCTCTGGGCCACGATCAGCGGCCGGCGGTCCGCGAACCGGTAGAGCGCGGCCGGGCGCCCACCGGTGGGTCGCTCGCCGGCCTCGGCCAGGACGCCCCAGCCGAGCGCGATGCGGCGGAAGTTGTTGGGCTCGAAGGCGCGGCCGATGCCGGCCTCGTACACCCGCCGCAGCTCCGAGACGGTGAACGTCTCGGGCAGCAGGCTCCAGGCCACGTTCTGGTACTCGAGCTTGTAGGCGAGCCGCTGGCGGGCGTAGGCCAGGATGCGATCGTGGTCGAACGCCAGCACGCGCTCGGTCGCGATCTGGGCGAGCAGCGGCTCGAGCGGCCGCCACACAGCTTCGCGTGCGTCCGACCCCGGGCGCAGCCGCGCCCGCCCTCCGTCCACCAGGGCCAGGTAGCAGCACGAGATCACGCGCCCGCGCGGGTCGCGGTCGACCTCCGAGAAGGTGGCCAGCTGCTCGATCCAGGTGTCGGTGACGCCCGTCTCCTCGCGCAGCTCGCGCTCGGCCGCCTCCTCCAGCGTCTCTGACGCCTCGAGCAGGCCGCCGGGCAGCGCCCAGTAGCTCTGGTAGGGCTCGTACCGCCGCCGGACGAGCAGGACGTTCATCGCGCCGTTCTGGAACGCGAACACGGCCACGTCGGCCGCGACCTGCGGATGTTGGGCGTCAGCCACTTATAGACCTCGTGACTAGTTTAGCACGAGGGCGAGATCAGGACCGTGCGCAGGCTGGTGTAGAACTCGCGCGCGGCCTTCCCCTGCTCGCGCGGCCCGAGCCCTGAGGCCTTCTCACCGCCGAACGGCGTGTGCAGGTCAACGCCCGACGTCGGCTGGTTGACGCGCACGAGGCCGGTGTCGAGCCCGCCGACGAGGTCGAGCACCCGATCGAGATCGCGCGTGAAGATCGAGGTGACCAGGCCGTGGCGGACACCGTTTGCGAGCGCAACAGCGGCATCGGCATCGCCGGTGCGCAGGATCGCGCACACGGGCGCGAACACCTCCTCCTGGGCCAGCTCCGCCGCCGGGTCGTCGACCTCGACCAGCGCCGGGGCGAGGTAGTTGCCCGCCGTATCGAGCGCGTCGCCACCCGTGAGGAGGCGCCCGCCCGCCTGCACCCCGCGCCCGACGGCGGCCACAGCGGCGTCGCGGGCATCGGCCGTGATCAGCGGCCCGACCCGGCAGGCGTCGTCGGCAGGATCCTCGACCCGCATGCCGGCCACCGCCGCGACCAGGGCGTCGCGCATCGCTCCGTGCACCGATGCCTCGCAGATGACGCGGCTCGTGGCGGTGCACTTCTGGCCGGCGTAGCCCATCGCGGCGCCCGCGATGATGCCGGCGGCCGACTCCAGGTCGGCGTCTGCCAGCACGATCGACGCGTTCTGGCCGCCCATCTCGCACTGGGCCGAGGCGCCGCGCTCGACGGCCATCCGCGCCACGGTCGACCCGGTCGCGATCGACCCGGTGAACGACACGGCAGTGACGCCGCGGTGCCCGACCAGCACGGCCCCGGCATCGCCGTGGCCCTGCACCAGCTCCACCGCCGGCTCCGGGAGCTCAGGCAGGAGGCACGCGAGCAGCGCCTCGGCGCAAGCGGGCGCGAGCGGCGAGGGCTTCCACACGCACACGTTGCCGTAGGCGAGCGCGGGCCCGAGCTTCCAGGCGGGGATGGCGATCGGGAAGTTCCAGGGCGTGATGAGCCCGACCACGCCGCGCGGGCGCCGCCGCGACATCAGGAGCGAGCGGCCGTCGGCCGAGGGGTAGGTGTCGCCGTCGGCATCCAAAGCCGCCTGGGCGTGGTAGCGCAGCACTCCGGCCGTGCGGGTCACCTCGGCGCGGGCCTCGAGAATCGGCTTCCCGACCTCGCGCCGGATCAGGTCGGCCAGCTCGCCGGCGGCGGCCTCGACCCGGCCCGCCGCGCGGTTCAGGGCATCGGCCCGCACCTGACCCGGCACGGCCGCGTAGCGCGGGGCGATCCGCTGGGCAGCGGCCACGGCCCGGTCGACATCGATTCCGCCGGCGGGCGCGAAGGCGCCGATCTCGTCGGCCGGGTCGGCGGGATTGCGGCTGACGATCGCAGCGGATGCGGACGCGGCGCCCACCGGGCGCCTACTTGCTCACGTAGATGATCAGCACCAGCGTCCCCACGAGCGCCAGCACCATCACCAGCACCCACCAGCGCGATGTCGAAGGGCTCGGGCTCGTCATGGCCGCGGATCTTACCCCGCCGGCGGGTCGGTCATCGCCTGCACGGCGAGCGCCTCGGCCACCAGCACTGCCGCGAAGAGGATCACGGTGATCACGTGGACAGTGGTGCACCACAGGCAGACGGCGTCGATCTGGAAGAGCTCGGCATAGACGAGGTGCAGGACCATGCCGATCCCGGCCACCATCCACCCGATCCGGGCGATGCGCACGGCCGCCGACTGCGACCGCCAGGCGGCCGGTAGGCACAGCCCTCCGGCCACGACGAAGAAGACCACGCCGAGCAGCGCCACCGGGACGCCGGCGAGCATCGACTGCGGGCTCGACGTGACCTTCTCGCAATTGACGACGCCGGTGGTCGAGCACGCCAGCTTCACGGTGGTGGTGTAGTGGACCAGGGTGAGGTAGACCGACACCGCGAGGCCCGCGGCCACGAGCGCGAGCGTGACCGGCGCGGCCCACGCCGGCAGCCACCTGGGGGCGGCGGTCACGCCGGCAGGTGCTTGGCCGCCGCCACCACGCCGGATGAGGAGCACACGCTTGCCGGCTTGCCGTTCGTCTGCTGGCACAGCGCGGCGGTGATGTTGTTGGCCGTGCCCAGGATCGCCTGGCAGATCGGGCTCGACGGATTACGCATGGCGGCGGCGATCTGCTGCATCGTCAGCCCGGCGAGGATCCCCGGGTTGTAGGCCACGGTGTCGACGATGTAGCGGCTGCCGAGGTAGACGAACGGGATGTAGTTGGGGTCGTATTTCGCCGACAGCTGCTGCTCGAGGGCGGTCGGCTTCTCGAGCGGCTTATAGAAGTTGCCCTGCGGCTGGTTCGTGGTCAGCTCGACCGTGTCCAGCGACAGATAGCTGCTCGTGTAGGTCGCGCGGTGAAACGAGAAGGTCGCGGTATTCGGATCGGTGTCGATGCTCGACGAGTGAGTCGCGCCCAGGTTGTGGAACGTGCCGAACCGGGAGAGGGCCGCGACCAACGCCCACCGCTCGCCCGCGCAAAGCGGGCAGTACTCGGCGCCGACGAACACGATCAGCGGCTTACCGTCCTTTTGCAGCGCCTTCCCGTTGATGCGCTTGAGCGGCGCCAGGGCAGACTGGTAGCCGATCAGGTTGAAGAGGCTCGCCGGGACGGTGGTGACGGCGCGCACGACGGAGGCCGGCGCGCGGCCGCTCGGTTTTGCCGGTGCCCCCGTGGTGCCGCCCTGGGTGAGCCTGACGGTCACGAGCGCGGCGATGACCGCGATCACGCCGAGCACTCCGGCGGCGGCGAGCACGAGCGGTCGCTGCGACGAGGGCTGCGGGCGCGAGTGCAGACGCGCGGCCCGGTCACGCTCCTGGGCGCGGCGCTGCTGGCGCGACTTCGGTTTGGACACGGCGGCTCCTTCGCTCGTCTGCCCCCACAGCGTAACGGGGCCGCCACGGTGGTTCCGTAAGAGATGCCTAATAGAGGAAGTGGGCGATCAGCATGCCGAGACCGAGTGAGGCGGGCACCGACACGATGCGCACGACCAGGTGCGGCCCGAACCTGCGCCGCCGCCTGCGGCCGGCGTTTCGGCGCAGCTCGGGCAGCTCGGGACGCCCGATGTGCGGCAGCCCGGGCAGGGCGACGCGCGGCCGCTCCGGCGGTTCGATGTGCGGCAGCGACACCCGGCTGAGGCGCGGCATCGCCGGCCGGCTGAGGCGGGGTATCGCAGGCCGGGCGAGGCGAGGCAGCCCCGGCAAGGACGGGCGCCGCCGCGTCCGGCGGACACGTTGTGGCACGGCCACCGGAGCCGCTGGCGCCGC
>DATCPV010000266.1:0-6822 GCA_036569885.1 Gaiellales bacterium
TTCCAGACCTACCTGGACCGCAGCGGGGCCCGCTCGTGAAGGTGACCGTGACCGTGCGTCCCCGAGCCGGCATCCTCGACCCGCAGGGCGAGGCGCTGCGGCGCTCGCTGCAGGGACTCGGCTACGCGGCGCTCGACGTCCGCGCCGGCAAGGTGTTCGACCTCGAGCTCGAGGGGGGCGACGAGACCGAGGCGCTGCGGGTGGCGGGGCGGATCGCCGAGCAGGTGCTCTCAAACCCGCTGATCGAGGAGTTCGAGCTGCAGGCCCACGAACCGGTGCGCTCGTGAGCGCACGGGTCGCGGTGCTGGCGTTCCCCGGCTCGTGCGACGACCGCGACGCGCTGCGGGCGGTTGCGCTGGTTGGGGCCGAGCCGGTGCGCGTCTGGCATGCCGACGACGATCTCGACGGCGCGTCCGCCGTGATCGTGCCGGGTGGGTTCAGCTACGGCGACTACCTGCGGCCGGGGGCGCTGGCGGCGCTCTCGCCGGCGATGGCCGCCGTGCGCGACTTCGCCGCTTCGGGCGGGCCGGTGCTCGGCATCTGCAACGGCTTCCAGGTGCTGACCGAGGCGGGGCTCCTGCCGGGGATCCTGCGCCCGAACACGCACCTGCAGTTCCGCTGCGAGGAGGTCGGGCTGCGGGTGCAGCACGAGTCGGCGTGGATTCCTGGTGCGGTCGCGGGCGACATCCTGACCATCCCGGTCAAGCACCACGACGGCTGCTTCTTCGCCACCGCCGACCAGCTCGATGCGCTCGATGCCGGCTCGCAGGTGCTGCTGCGCTACGTCCAGAACCCGAACGGCTCGCTCGAGTCGATCGCGTGCGTCACCAATGAAGCCGGCAACGTGGCCGGGCTCATGCCGCATCCCGAGCATGCGGTCGATCCAGTGCTCGGGTCGGTCGACGGCCGGATCCTCCTCCAGGGCCTGATCGAACAGGCCGCTATGCTCACGCTTCGCGATCGGAGCAGCGTTTGAATGCCGTCACGCGACAGCCTCTGCACCGCTCCCTCGGCCTCACCGACGGCGAGCACGAGCGCATCGGTGAGCTGCTCGAGCGTGAGCCCAACGATTTCGAGCTTGCCGTGTTCTCGCTGCTCTGGAGCGAGCACTGCGCCTACAAGCACTCGCGGGCCCTGCTTGCCGGCCTGCCGACGGCCGGCGACCGTGTTCTCCAGGGCCCCGGTGAGAACGCGGGCGTGATCGACGTCGGCGACGGAATCGCGGTCGCGCTCAAGGTCGAGAGCCACAACCACCCCTCGGCGGTGGAGCCGTTCCAGGGAGCGGCGACCGGCGTTGGCGGGATCCTGCGCGACATCATCGCGATGGGCGCCCGGCCGATCGCGATCCTCGACTCGCTGCGCTTCGGCGAGCTCGACACCGAGCGGCAGCGCCACCTGTTCGCCCGCGTGGTCGAGGGGGTCGGCTACTACGGCAACTGCGTGGGCGTCGCCAACGTCGGGGGTGAGGTCGAGTTCGAGCCGGCCTACGAGCACAACTGCCTGGTGAACGCCATGTGCGTGGGTGTGCTGCCCGCCGAACGGCTGCAGAAGGCCGGGGCGGCCGGGGCGGGCAACCTGCTCGTGCTGTACGGGTCGAAGACGGGGCGCGACGGGATCGGCGGAGCCAGCGTGCTCGCCTCCCAGGGCTTCGAGGAGGGCTCCGAGGCCAAGCGCCCGAGCGTCCAGATCGGCGATCCGTTCACGGGCAAGAAGCTGATCGAGTGCACGCTCGAGCTGCTCGACGCCGGGGTCATCGTCTCGCTGCAGGACCTCGGTGCGGCCGGCCTGGCTTCCTCGACGTCCGAGATGGCCTCGGCGGGCGGCGTCGGCCTGGACGTCGATCTGTCGGCGGTGCCGGTGCGCGAGCCGGGCATGGAGCCGTTCGAGATCATGATCTCGGAGTCGCAGGAGCGCATGGCAGCGATCGTCGAGCCGGCCGCCTGGCCGCGGGTCGAGGCGGTCTGCCGGCGCTGGGACGTCGATGCCACGGTCATCGGCGAGGTCACCCGCACCGGCAACCTGCGCGCGTTCCATGCCGGCGAGCTGGTCGGCGACATCCCCGCCGCGATCCTGACCGATGAGGCGCCGCGCTATCTCGTCGAGCGCACCCGGCCCGCCCGCCTCGTCGACGACCCGGTCTCGCCGGGCGACGTCCCGAAGTCCGATCCCAGCCAGGCGCTGCGGGCGCTGCTCGAGTCAACCGCCGGCGCGAGCCGGGCCTGGGTGACCCGGCAGTATGACCAGCTGGTCGGCTCGGGCACCGTGGTGCGACCCGGCGGCGATGCGGCGGTGGTGCGGCTGACGCCGTCGCGGCGCGCGATCGCGATCTCGCTGGACGGCAACGGCCGCCGCACCTGGCTCGATCCCCGCCGCGGCGGCATGAGCGCGGTGTGCGAGGCGGCCCGCAACGTCGCCTGCACCGGCGCCCGCCCGGCGGCCGTCACCAACTGCCTGAACTTCGGCAATCCCGAGCGCGCCGAGATCGGCTATGAGCTGGCCGAGGCGATCGAGGGCATGGCCGCCGCGTGCCGCGCGCTCGGCCTGCCGGTTGTCTCGGGCAACGTCTCGCTCTACAACGAGCACGACGGTCGGCCGATCCCGCCGACACCCGTGGTCGGCGTCGTCGGCATCCTCGAGGATGCCGAGCTGGCGGTGCGTACGGGCTTTTGCGAGAGCGGCGACGTGGTGCTGCTCGCGGGCGCAGGCGACTCCGCCATGGACGGATCGGACTACCAGAAGGTGATCCTGGGCGAGGTTGCCGGCCGCATCCCCGAGCCAGACCTCGAGCACGAGCACGTGCTGCACGAGTTTCTGGCCGCCGCGGCCGAGCGCGGCCTGCTCCGCAGCGCCCACGATGTCGGCGGCGGGGGGCTGGCCGTCGCGGTCGCCCAGTCGGCCATCGCCGGGGGCATCGGCGTGCGCGTCGAGGAGCCGGGCGACCTCTTCGGCGAGGGCGACGGCCGCGTCGTGGTATCGGCCCGGCGCGGCGACGTGGCGGCTCTTCGCGGCCTGGCGACCGGCATCCCGCTGCGCCGGCTCGGTGCGGTCGGCGGCGCCGAGATCGCGGTCGGCCCGGCCCGGGTGCCGCTTTCCGACGCGCTCGAGACGTTCGAGCGGGCGCTGCCCAAGATCATGGATGGGCCCGCCTGATGTGCGGCGTCTTCGGTATCTACGCACCGCCGGACGCGCCCGACCGGGGGGTCGCCCGGCTGACGTTCTTCGGCCTGTTCGCGCTCCAGCACCGCGGCCAGGAGAGCGCCGGCATCGCCGTCTCCGACGGAGAGCGGATCACCGCAATGAAGGAGATGGGGCTCGTCAGCCAGGTCTTCGACGAGGGCAAGCTCTCGGGCCTCGAGGGCCACATCGCGATCGGGCATGCCCGCTACTCGACCACCGGATCGACCGTCTGGCAGAACGCCCAGCCGGTCGTCCGCCACGCCGGCGGCCGCACCGTCGCGCTCGGGCACAACGGCAACCTGACCAACACCGCCGCCCTGCGCGAGGATCTCCTCGCCCGCCGGGTGTCGATGCGCTCCACGTCCGACACCGAGGTGATGGCCGCGCTGATCGCCCAGCACGACTCTGGCGATCTGGGCGAGGCGGTCGCCGACGCGATGGGCCGCATCGAGGGCGCGTTCGCCGCGGTGGTCATGAGCGAGCGCGGCCTGGCGGGTTTCCGCGATCCAGACGGGATCCGCCCGCTGGTCGTCGGCCGCCTCGACGACGCCTGGGTGCTGGCCTCCGAGACGTGCGCGTTCGACCTCATCGGCGCCCGCGTCGAGCGTGAGCTCGAGCCCGGCGAGATGGTGGTGATCGACGAGCGCGGCGCCCGCTTCAGCCGCACCGACGAGCGCTCAGGGTCCCTGTGCGTGTTCGAGTACATCTACTTCGCCCGGCCCGACTCGGTGATGGGCGGCCGGGGACTGCACGAGGTGCGGCGCAACCTCGGCAAGCAGCTGGCGCTCGAGGCGCCCGTGGAGGCCGACGTCGTCATCGGCGTGCCCGACTCCGGGACTCCCGCCGCGGTTGGCTTCGCCGAGGGCAGCGGCATCCCGTTCGGCGAGGGGCTGGTCAAGAACCGCTACGTCGGGCGCACGTTCATCCAGCCCGACCAGGCGCTGCGCGAGCGTGGCGTCAAGCTCAAGTTCAACGCGCTGCGATCGGTGCTCGAGGGCCGTCGGGTGGTGGTGGTGGACGACTCGATCGTGCGCGGATCGACCACCCGAAAGCTCGTGCAGATGCTGCTCGAGGCGGGTGCGAGCGAGGTGCACCTGCGCATCTCCTCGCCTCCGATCGTCTCGCCCTGCTTCTACGGCATCGACATGGCCGACCAGGACGAGCTGATCGCCGCCGGCCGCAGCGTGAACGAGGTGCGCGAACGGCTGGGAGCGACATCGCTTGCATACCTGTCGCTCGCCGGCCTCGAGTCGGCCACCGGCCCGGCGGGCGGCTTCTGCCGGGCCTGCCTCACCGGCGACTACCCGACCGAGATCCCCGCCGACATGCGGTTGGCGAAGCTGCGGTTCGAGGCGCCGCCGGTGCCCGTGGAGATTCGGTGACCGACAAGCCTGACCCGCTCACCTACGCCGAGGCGGGGGTGAGCCTGGAGGCGGCTGGCGCCGTCGTCGAGCGCATCCGCGCGGCCGTCGCCTCGACGCGCACCATGCAGGTGCTCGGCGTCCACGGGGGCTTCGCCGGCGTCTACACGCCTTCGGTGGGCGATCCGCTGATCGCCGCCGGCTGCGACGGAGTCGGCACCAAGGTGCTGCTCGGTCAGGCCGCCGGCCGCCACGGCGGCCTCGGCATCGACCTCGTCGGCATGAGCGTGAACGACGTGCTCACGTCCGGCGGCCGGCCGGCCTTCTTCATGGATGTGATCACCTGCGGCAAGATCGACGTCGACCGCATCGGCGAGATCGTGGACGGCATCGCCGACGGCTGCCGCCAGGCGGGCTGCGTGCTCCTCGGCGGCGAGACGGCCGAGCACCCCGACATGATGCGCCCCGACGACCTCGACCTGGCCGGGTTCTGCGTCGCGATCTCGGAGCGGCGCGAGCTCGTCTCCGGCAGCCGGGTCGCAGCCGGCGACGCCATCGTCGGCCTGCCGTCGAGCGGCCCGCACGCAAACGGCTACTCGCTCGTGCGGCGGCTGCTGGAACGGGCCGGCCTCGGCCCCGACGACACGCCCACCGCACTTGGCGGGCAGAGCGTCGCCGACGCGCTGCTCGAGCCGACTCGGATCTACGCCCGGGCGGTCGCCGAGCTCACGCGCACGGTGGACGTACGGGCCATGGCCCACATCACCGGCGGCGGGATCCCCGGCAACCTCGTCCGCCAGTTCCCCGACGGCGTCGGGGCCGAGATCGACCTCGGCGCATGGACGCGCCCGCCGGTGTTCGACTGGCTGGCCTCGCTCGGCGTCGAGGAGGACGAGATGCGGCGCGTGTTCAACCTCGGCATCGGGTTTGCGGCGGTCATCGAGACCGGCTCCGTGCCGGCGGCGCTGACCGCGCTCGAGCGCGGGGGCTGCCCGAGCTTCGTGGCCGGACACGTGGTGGAGGGGGCGGGGGTGCGCTTCCGCTGAGGGTCGGCGTGCTCATCTCGGGGGCAGGCACGAACCTCCAGACACTGATCGACGCCCCCGACATCGACGTGGCCTGCGTCGTCTCGAGCCGCGCCGAGGCGGCGGGGCTCGACCGCGCCCGGCAGGCTGCGATCCCGGCGCTTGCCACCGTCGATGACGACGAGGCGACGGCGTTCCTCGAGGAGCACGAGGTGGGCCTGGTGGTGCTGGCCGGGTACATGCGCATCCTCTCGCCCGCGTTCGTGCACCGGTACTCGGGCCGGATCCTGAATGTCCATCCCTCGCTGCTGCCCGCATTCCCAGGCGCGGACGCCGTGCAGGATGCGATCGACCACGGCGTCAAGTTGACCGGCGTCACAGTGCACCTGGTCGACGAGAGAAACCCGGCGGTGGACAGCGGGCCGATCGTGCTGCAGGAGGCCCTGGCGGTTTCGTATGATGACACTCTCGCCGATGTGATCGAGCGTCTTCACCGGATCGAGCATCGGTTGCTTCCGGAGGCGGTCAGGCTGTACCGGGCGGGCAGGATCCAGGTCGATGGACGGCGGGTGAGGTGAGCGGATGAAGATCAGACGAGCCCTCATATCGGTGAGCGACAAGAACGGCCTCTCGACGTTCGCGTCCGGGCTGCACGCGCTCGGGGTCGAGCTCGTCTCGACCTCCGGTACGGCCGCCTTCCTCGAGCAGGCCGACGTCCCGGTGACGACGGTTGAGGAGCTGACGGGCAAGCGGGAGCTGCTCGGCGGGCGGGTGAAGACCCTGCACGCCTCGCTGCACGCCGCCATCCTCGCGCGCCGCGACCACGCCGAGGACATGGCCTCGCTCGAAGAGGCGGGCATCACGCCGATCGACCTGATCGTCTGCAACCTGTACCCGTTCCGCTCCGTCGCCGCCCGCCGGGGAGTGGCCGAGGCCGAGGTGATCGCGAACATCGACATCGGCGGGCCGACCATGGTCCGCGCCGGGGCGAAGAACTTCCATTCCGTCGCCGTCGTCACCGAGCCCGACCGGTACGGGTTCCTGCTCGACGAGCTCAGCTCCTCGGGCGGCGAGCTCTCGCTCGATACGCGCCGCGACCTGGCCGGAGAGGCGTTCTCGCATGTCGCCTCCTACGACGCCGCCGTCGCTGCGTGGTTCACCGACACCGAGCCCTTCCCCGACCGGCTTACGATCGACCTGGTCAAGGTCGGCGACCTGGCCTACGGCGAGAACCCCCACCAGCGGGCCGCGCTCTACCG
>DATCPV010000267.1:0-4312 GCA_036569885.1 Gaiellales bacterium
GGCGAGCGCCGCCGGCTCATCGCAGGCCTCGCCGCCGACGCGCTCGCGGCGCGGCGGGTGCTGCCCCCCGACCTGCGTCTCGACGGCATCGCCGACGGGCCTACCCAGACCGCGACCGCCGCAATCGTTCCGGCACCGCACCTGATCCCGCTCGCCAGTGTGCGCACGCCGCGGGCGGAGGGCGCAGGCCGGGTGCTCGGCTTCGCGCTCCTGCTGCTCCTCGCCGCGGCCTGCCTCGTGTGGGCACCAATCCGCGCGATCCGCTCGTCCGGCAACTGAGCGGGGAAGAGCCGGATCGGGCGGGGCGGCTGCGCCGGCTGCGCGGGTTTGCCGTCGACCTCGGCCCGTTGCGGCACTCGCGCGACTTCCGGCTGCTCGCGCTGGGAGGATTCGTCTCGGGCCTGGGGACGCAGATCACACTGGTCGCCCTGCCGTTTCAGGTGTACGTGCTGACCCGCTCGTCGTTCGACGTGGGCCTGATCGGCCTCGCCGAACTGGTGCCGCTCATCGCCATGTCGCTCATCGGCGGCACGCTCGCCGACCGCACCGAGCGCCGCCGGCTGCTCATGATCGCCCAGCTCGTCCAGCTCTCGACGTCGGCGCTGCTCGCGCTCGGGGCCGGCTTCGGACCGCCGCCCATTGCCGGGCTCTACCTGCTGGCGGGGATCGCGTCGGCCGCGTCGGCCGTCGACCGCCCCACCCGCAACGCGATCGTGCCCGCCCTCGTCACGGGCGACGAGCTGCGGCCCGCGATCGCGTTCAACTACGGGCTCGCCCAGCTGACCATGGTGGTCGGCCCGGCCGTCGGCGGCATCGTGATCGCCGCGGCCGGTATCGGCTGGGCCTACACGCTCGACGTGATCACGTTCGCGGCGATGGTCGCGGCCGTGGCCCTCATGAGCCGCCAGCACCCGCTCAGCGAGGCTCCGACCGAGCGCTTGCTGCCGGCGGTGCGCGCCGGCCTCGCCTTCGCCCGCAGCCGCGGCGAGCTGATGGGAGGCTTCGCGGTCGACCTGCTCGCGATGACCTTCGGGATGCCGCGGGCGCTCTTCCCCGCCCTGTCTCTGACCGTCTACCACTCGGGCGCGACCGGCGTGGGCCTGCTGTACGCGGCACTCTCGGCAGGCGCGACCGTGGCCGCCTTCTCGACCGGGTGGCTGACGAGCGTGCGCCGGCTGGGCCGGGTCGTCGTGACCGCGATCGCGCTCTGGGGAATCGCGATCACCCTGGCGGGCCTGACCCACAGCCTGGCCGTTGCGCTGGTCTGCCTGCTGATCGCGGGATCGGCCGACAGCATCAGCGCCGTCTGTCGCAGCACCATTCTCATCACAGTGACCCCGGAGGAGATGCGGGGGCGGCTGTCGGCCATCTACATCCTGGTCGTCGCGGGGGGCCCGCGCGTGGGCGACGTCGAGTCGGGGACGGTGGCCGCGGCGTTCGGCGCACGCACCGCCGTGACGTCGGGGGGCCTGCTGTGCCTCGTTGGCCTGGTGCCGATCGTCGCCGCCTTTCCCGCCTTCTGGCGCTACGGCGACGGCGACCCCGCCGGAGGCGTGTACGATCGCACCGCGTGACCGACTTCCTCGACATCGCCGGCGGCGTCAGGCTCGCCTACGACGACTTCGGCAGCGGGCGGCCGGTGGTGCTGGTGCACGGCGTGTCGATGTCGCGCCGCTTCTTCGAGCGCAACCTGGACGCGCTCGCAGAGCGCTTTCGCGTGGTCAACCTCGACCTGCGCGGTCACGGCGAGTCGCCGGCCCACGAGGGCGGGCACACCGTCGCGCAGTACGGCCGGGACCTGCACGACGCGATGGGGCGGCTCGGCCTGGAGAGCGCGGTCGTGGTCGGCTGGTCGATGGGGACGATGGTGATCTGGGACATGATCCGGCAGTTCGGCACCGACGGGCTCGCGGGGCACGTGGTGGTGTCGCAGGGCCCATCTGACCTGAAGCGCGAGGGCTGGCCGCTGGGCGCGTTTGCGATGGACGAGCTCTTCGGGCTGCTGGAGGCCGCGCAGGACGACTTCCCGGGGGTGATGGGCAAGTTCATCCCCTCGATGTTCGCCGACGAGCGCCAGGCCGACGAGCTGCAGATGCTGGTCGACCAGACCCAGGCGCTGGGGGCGAATGCCGCCACCTGCATCCTGCTCGACCAGTCGCTGCGCGACTACCGCGAGGTGGTCGGGTCGTACGAGCTTCCAACCCTGTGCACCTGGGGCCGGGACGAGAAGCTCGTGCCGGTCGCCGCCGGCGAGTGGGTGGCCCAAAAGACCCCCGCAGAGCTCCGGATCTTCGAGCACTCGGGCCACTGCCCCATGTGGGAGGAGCCCGAGCTCTGGAACCGCAGCGTCGGCGACTGGATCGCGGCGCTGCCGGCTTAAGCCGTCGTGCGGCCCGCGAGGCTCTGGAGCAGCTGGTGGACCCCGGCCTCGAACCGGGCCGGGTCGGCGTACGGCCGCGCGACCAGCATCGCCCCCTCGAGGCCGCTGACGATCATCCGGGCGGTCGCGCGGGCGGCCCCGGTGAAGTGCAGCGTCCCCTGCTCACGGCCCTGTTCGAGCACGGCCTCGTCCCACACCTCGTTCTCGTCGAAGAAGCCCACGACCGCATCGCGCATCGGCTCGGGCAGCGTGCGGTACTCGGCCGCGAGCATGCCGCACAGGCACATGCCGTTCCCGCGGACGACGTCGGCGTAGAGCTCCGCGTAGGCATCGAGCTTGGCGGGGGCGGCGGCGGCCGTGGCGGCCGGGTCGCTTGACACGCCACCCCGATTGGAGGCCACGATGCACATGACCGAGCACCGAAGCTTCGAGACGCCGGACGACACCCGCGCGTTCCCCAACGGCCGGGCGGAGATCCTGAAGATCGGCGACAGCGAGATCGGACGGCTGGTGTTCCAGCCGGGATGGCGCTGGTCGAACGACGTCAAACCGATCGCCGGCACCGCGAGCTGCGAGGCCCCGCACTTCCAGTACCACGTCAGCGGACAACTGGCGATCCGGATGGACGACGGCACGGAACTGGTGGCCGGGCCCGGCGACGTCACCTCGCTTCCCAGCGGCCATGACGCGTGGGTGGTCGGAGACGAGCCGGTCGTCGTGGTCGACTGGTTCGGCGCCAGCACCTACGCCGCAAGCACGTGACCTACGCGACCCCGGGGGAGCCCGAGGCGACACCGCGCACACCCACCACGGGAGCGCGGGCGAAAAACGCCTGAATTCGAAAGCCAAATACCGCCGATGAGCCCGGCGCGAGCGTCACGCCGGCCGGCTGGTCGAGCATGCCGTAGTAGTCGATCATCGCGGGCGGCGGCAGGTCGGCGCCGACCCGGACCGCCGAGGCGAGATCGCCGTCGCGCGCCACCAGCGCCTGCACCGGGTACGGCGGGAAGACGGGGTCGATGTAGAACCCTCCGCCGTAGCAGTAGGCGCGCCCGCCGTGGTGGTGGGAGATCTCGGAGATGTACAGGGCAGCCGGCAGCTCGGGCTCGTCGCGGACGGCGTGAAGCGGCGTCGTGCCCGTGAGGCCGTGGCCGGGCTCGACCTGCGTCGCACCGGCCGCCGCGAGCATCGCCAGCGCGCCCGCGGACGTCGTGCCCGGCGCGTTCAGCCGCACGTCCGAGCGGCCGGCCGCACGCAGCCGCTCGGCGGCGCGCTCGAGGGTGCCCAGGTTGGGCGTCGGCGCGATCGCGCGCCGGTCGTGGTCATACAGCAGGGCGGGAAACGTGGTGATCCCGCCAAAGCGGGCTCCCTTCAATTCGTCGATCACATCGGCCACGGCGACCGGGTCGACGTCGACGAACCCGCCCTCGTGACCGTGGTAGAACGTGTCGCCAGAGGCCACGAGCCGGGCCAGGATCGCCTGCTCGCGGCCGGCCGCCACCGAAGCCGCCGCCGCCTCACCCGCCTTGGCGTGGTCGAACACCGTCCAGTTGTCGGGCGCCGCAGCCGCCGCCTCGGCAGCGTCGTGGCGCGGCACCTGCACGAGGTGGCCGACGTGCCCCATGCGCATCCCGCCGGCGCGCAGGGCGCGGACGCACTCCATGTCGACCGCCACGCCGGCGTCGATGCCGCCCCGCCGGACGGCCGCGATGAACCCCGGGTGGCGCCCGACCTGCTTGGTCATCGCGAACACGTCCAGGTGCAGCCGGGCCGCCTCGGCGGCGATCAGGCCCGCGTTGTGCTCGACCGCGTCGAGGTCGAGCACGTACGCCGCAGCCGGGATCGCTCCCTCCTGCTGGAGCGAGATCGCCGCCGAGACAAACGCCGGGTTACGTCGGACGAGGACGTCCAGGAACATCAGACGACCTCGTC
>DATCPV010000268.1:0-1680 GCA_036569885.1 Gaiellales bacterium
GAATGATGCCCACCACGGAGCCTGTCAAGTCGAATGAGACGGTCTGCGTTCGAGTTTAGTGAGTCACCTCCTTCGTGTCGGGCTTGTTGATCCAGGCGGCGGTCGGAAGCTCCGGCGGCACGGGTGCCCGCCGGACGAATCGCTCGGGGTTGCGCGCGTAGGCGTCGGAGAGCACGAGGCTGCGCTGGGCGTGCAGCTGTTGTGAGTGCCCGTGGTGGACGGCGGCGGGGGTCATCAGGCCGATCGCGGAGTGCCGGTGCTCGTGGTTGTACCAGCGGAAGAAGCCGCGGCAGAACGCACGGGCGTGCTCGATGTCGTCGAACCGGTCTGGGAACTCGGGCCGGTACTTCATGGTCTTGAAGTGCGCCTCGGAGTAGGGGTTGTCGGTCGACGTGTACGGCCGCGAGTGAGAGCGTGTGATGCCGAGGTCGGCGAGCAAGAACGCGACCGGCTTGCCTCGCATCGGCCCGCCCCGGTCGGCGTGCACGGTCAGCTGGTCGCGGCTGATGTGCTGCTGCTCGGCGGCTTGGGCGATCAGCGCCTTCGCCAGCTGGGCGGTCTCGCGGTGCTGCACGGTCCAGCCGACGGCGTAGCGGCTGAACACGTCGAGGATCACGTACAGGTAGAAGTACGTCCACTTCGCCGGGCCCTTGAGCTTGCTGATGTCCCAGCTCCACAGCTCGTTCGGGCGTTCGGCGAGCAACTCCGGCTTGGCGTAGGCGGGGCGGGTGAGCTGGTCGCGCCGTTCCCGCACACCGCCGTGCTTGGCCTCCAGCAGCCGGTACATCGTCCGCTCCGAGGCGAGGTACTGGCCCTCATCCAGCAGCGTGGCGTACACCTGCGCGGGCGAGCTGTCGACGAACCGCTCCGAGTGCAGCTCGGCCAACACGGCCTCGCGCTCGGCCGCCGACAGCGCCCTCGCGGGTGTTGGTCGCGGCCGCTCCGGCCGGGGATCGGGCGGCCGGCGGCGACGGTAGATCGTCGCCGGCGACTCGGCGAGCGCCCGGCACGCCGGCCTGGTGGCGATGATCGGCGCAAGCTCTTTGACGGTCTGCTCGATCATCGCTCGGTGCTCCCGGGCTCGATCGCGCCCCTGGGCTCGAGCAGCTGCTCCAGAAGCGCTGAGACGTTTCCCTGAACCTCGATCACCTTGCGCGCCTTCTCAAGCTCGCGCTCGGTGCGCTCGAGCCGTCCACGCAGCTCGGCGATCTCGCCGTCGCGCCGGTCCGCCGGCTTGCGGCCACGCGGGCGCCCCAGCTCCTTCAGCGCGCCCGCGTCGCGCTGCTTGCGCCAATACGTCAAGTGCGACGTGTACAGGCCCTCGCGGCGCAACAGCGCGCCGATCTCGCCCGGCCGCGTGCACGCCTCGGCCTCCCGCAGGATCCGCAGCTTGTACTCGGCACTGAACCGCCTGCGCCGCGCATGCTCGACCAGCTCGGGGTCAGGAACCCCCGCCGGCGCGGCACGCCCGGCAGCCGCTGCGCTGCGCTCGCCTCCGGCTCGCTCCGCTTGGCGGCTGCCGGCCCCGCTGTTCTCGATACCCAACATCGTGTCGTGTGCTCCAGTCTCGCCCTTGAGGACTCAGTGATTTCAAGGTCAAGACCGTCTCACGCGACGTTGACAGAAAGGGGCCGGGCCTGCTGCTTCTCGCAAATCGGAGACGCTGGCGCCGCCCTGCTT
>DATCPV010000269.1:0-9832 GCA_036569885.1 Gaiellales bacterium
GGCTGGTGCCGCTCGAAGCGGTCGCGATCTCGGGCAACCATGGACTCGAGGTGTGGCGCGACGGCGCCGTCCACCTGGCGCCACAGGCGGCCAAGTATCAGGACGCCATCCACGACGCACTCCAGATGGTGCGCAACGACGGCCTTCTGCCGGAGCTCGGCTGCCAGGTCGAGGACAAGGGCATCACGTTCACGATCCACTACCGCAACTCGCCGCGGGCCGACCACGCCCGCCGCTACCTCGAGACCCAGATTGCACCCCAGCTCGAACGGGCCGGCCTCGCCTACAACTACGGCCGCATGGTGCTCGAGGTGCGCCCACCCGTCGCCGTCGACAAGGGTGCGGCGGTGGTGCGCCTTCGCGGCCGGCGCCGGATCGACAACCTCCTCTTCGTCGGCGACGATCGCAGCGACCTCGACGCATTCCGCGAGGCGACAATTTGCATCGCCGTCCGCTCGGCGGAGGCTCCCCGCCAGCTGATCGAGGCGGCCGACGCGGTCGTCGACGGGCCGCTCGCAGTGATCGAGCTCCTGAACCACCTCGCCGACGACCCGGGCTGACCGGGAGCGTCAGCCGTCCTTCAGCAGCTTGCGCAGCTCCGGCCACGGCCGCGTGTTGACCACATTGGCGGGGCCGGCCCAGCCGCGCCGGGCGTTCATGACGCCGAACGGCAGGTAGTCGAGCGCCGCCAGCGAGTGGGCATCGGTGTCGATCGAGAGCCACGCGCCGGCCTCGACGGCCAGGCGCACATGGACGTCGCTCAGATCGAGCCGGTCGGGCTGGCAGCTGGCCTCGAGCACGGTGCCGGTATCGACCGCCTTCTGCACCACCGCCTCGATGTCGATCGGGTTCGGGGGGCGGCGGCCGATCAGCCTCCCGGTCGGGTGCCCGAGGATGTCGATGTTGGGGTTCTCGAGCGCCGCGCAGACGCGCTTGGTCTGGTCGGCCGCCGAGAGCCGGTGCGACGCGTGCACGCTTGCCACCACCACGTCGAGCTGCTCCAGCAGCTCGTCCGAGTAGTCGAGCGACCCGTCGCGGAGGATGTCCACCTCGGCCCCCGCCAGCAGCGTGAACTCGGGCTGGAGCTCCGCCGCCAGCGCACGCACGCGCTCGATCTGGGCGTGCAGCCGGCCCGCGTCGAGCCCCATCCCGAACCCGACCGCCGGCGAGTGGTCGGTGATGTTCATGTACGCATACCCACGGGCGCGGCCCGCGGCCACCATCTGCTCGAGGCTGGCCTTGCCGTCGCTCCAGTCGGTGTGAACGTGCAGATCGCCGCGGATGTCGCTCTCGTCCACAAGCTCCGGCAGCTTCCCGGCCCGCGCCGCCTCGAGCTCGCCGCGGTGCTCGCGCAGCTCCGGCGGGATCCACGGCAGCCCGAGCTCGGAGTAGACGTCGGCCTCCTCGTCCGAGCTAACAACCTCACCCGATTCGACCCGCTCGATGCCGTACTCGCTCACCTTCAGCTTTGCACGGACGGCCCATTCGCGCAGGGCGACGTTGTGGGCCTTGGAGCCGGTCAGGTGCTGCAGCAGGTTGCCGTAGCAGCCGGGCGGCACCATCCGCAGCTCGACCACGGTGCCGTCGTGCGCACGGGCGGTGATGCGGTTGTCGCCCCGCGACGCGACCTCGGCGACCCAGTCGGACGAGGTGAACACCTCTGCCGCCGCGACCCGGTCGGAGACGGCGGCGACGATATCGATGTCCTTGGACGTCTCCTGGTACCTGCGGGCACTCCCGGCCAGTTCGCAGCGATCGACGCCCCCGCAGGCGCGCAGGTCGTCCACCACCCGCTCGCCGAGGGCGCGTATCCGGGCGATCGACCGGCGGGGCGCGGGCGCCGAACCGTCTCCGTCGGCAAGCCCCGTCAGGATGGCCGCCTCGGTCTTCTCGCCCATCCCCGAGAGCGCGCGGATGCGCCCGGCCTGGGCGGCATCGCGCACGTCGTCAACGGTCGTCAGGCTGAGCTCGTCGAAGATCCGGCGGGCGGTCTTCGGCCCCACACCCTGCAGCCGCATCACCGCGACGGCGCCCGGTGGGTTGCGGGCCACGAGCCGCTCGAGCGCGGCGATCTTGCCCGATTGCAGCAGCTCCGCAACCTTGTCGGCGATCGTCTGCCCGACACCCGGAAGGCTCGTCAGACGCGACTCGGCCGAGAGCCGCGCGACCGACTCGGGCGTCTCCCGGAGCGTCTTTGCGGCCCGCCGGTAGGCGAGCACCCGGTAGACGACCGCCCCCTCGAGCTCCAGCAGGTCGGCCATCAGATCAAAGAGATCTGCAATGTCGCCGTTCGAGAGCGGCGGGGATTCCACGGGGCCAATGATAGGGTGGCCGCGTGATCGACCGGTACGTGATCGTTCTCCCCACGTACAACGAGCGCGAGAACGTCGAACGGGTCGTGGACGAACTCTCCGACGTGCGGTCGTTGGCGCCGTTCCCGGGCGACGTGCTGATCGTCGACGACGCCTCGCCGGACGGCACGGGTGAGATGGCCGACACGCTGGCACGCGCCCACCCATGGGTGCACGTGCTCCACCGTCCGACCAAGCGCGGACTGGGGCGAGCGTACATCGATGGATTCCGCTGGGCGCTCGAGCATGGCTACAGCCACATCCTCGAGATGGACGCCGACATGTCCCATCCGCCGAGCGCCGTGCCGCGGCTGCTCGAGGCCGCGGCCGACGCCGACCTCGTGCTCGGCTCGCGCTACATCGACGGCGGCGGGGTGGTCGGATGGCCGGCGCACCGGCGCCTGATCTCGCGCGCCGGCTCGCTGTACGCGCGCACCCTGCTGGGGGTCCCCGTCCGCGATCTCACCGGAGGCTTCAAGTGCTTCCACCGCCGCGTGCTCGAGGCCGCCAACCTCGACGCCGTGCACGGCCAGGGATACGTGTTCCAGATCGAGCTGACCTACCGCACGCTGCGGATGGGCGGGCGGGTCGTGGAGGTGCCGATCACCTTCGAGGACCGCACCGCCGGCTCGAGCAAGATGACCCCCGCGATCGTCGCCGAGGCGGTGTGGAAGGTGCCCGCGCTGCGCCTCCGCGCGCACGGCGAGCGGCTCGACGGAAGCCTGCGCCCGCCCGACGTCGCGGCCCTGGTCGCCGGCCGCCCACCGCTATAGTCAAGCAGTCGTAGAGACAGGGGAGCAGGTTGTGAGCGAGAGCATCGTCGAGGTCAGCGACTCCACCTGGGAGTCCGAGGTGGTCGGGTCGAGCCAGCCTGTCGTGGTGGATTTCTGGGCGCCGTGGTGCGGCCCCTGCCGCGTGATGGATCCCATCCTGGACGAGCTCGCACAGGTGCATGCGGGCCGCATCAAGTTCACCAAGCTGAACGTCGACGAGAACCTGCAGACGGCGACCCGCTACGACATCCTCTCCATCCCCACGCTGATGGTCTTCGACGGCGGGGAGATGCAGAAGAAGCTGATCGGCGCGATCCCCAGGCGGCGGCTCGAGGACGAGCTGTCGGCCTGGACCGCCACCGAGACGGCCTAGCCGCGCACCGCGGCCAGGGCGCCCACCCCCGCCACGATCACGGCGGCGCCGGCCAACTGGCGGCGGCCGATGCGCTCACCGAAGAAGAGAAACGAGCCCAGGGTCGCGACCGCGGCGAACTGCGAGCCCAGGACGGCCGGGATGGCGACGCCCTTGTGCGACCCGCCGACGTACGCCACATACCCGGTCAGCTCGGCGGCGGCCGAGAACACCACCATCCACCACGCCCGCCCCGGAAGCGGCAGAGAGCGGCGCACGATCAGCGGCGCCGAGATGACGGCCACGCCGACGATGCGGGCGATCAGGAGCGTCCAGAGCGCACCGAGCGTGTCGCCGGCATGCGCGCTCGCGACCAGGCCGGCGCCGAAGAAGCAGGCGGCGCCAAACGCGTACAGCGACGGTCGGAGGTGCACGTCGGCCGCGGATCCGCGCAGCGTCACCACGACCACACCGAGCGCGACGACCGCCAGGCAGAGCGCGACGCTCAGGGTCAACCGCTCGCCGAGGGCAATCGACAAGACCGCGGCCACCGCGCCCTCGGTGGAGGCGATCGGGGTCACCACGCCGACCCTCCCGAGCCGCACCGCCCGGTAGAGCAACGACAGGCCTATCGCCGAACCGACACCCGCCCCCACCGCCCAGGCCAGCGCACCCGGACCGACGTGCGCCGGCAGCCCGGTCGCCGGCGCGATCACCGCCAGCGCCGCCAACCCGAGCAGCATCACGTATGCGAGCGCCTGCTGCGAGCCCAGGATACGCGTCGAGCGCGATGCCACCACCGTCGAGAGGCCCCAGCACAGCGCGGCCGTGAGCCCCGCCAGAATCGGGATCACGCGAAGTGGTCCCAGCCACGCAGAGCCTGTGGGCGGCCATCGCCGTCCAGCAGCAACACGCCGCCGCCGGCGGTCAGCCGGCCGACCACGGTCACCGCAACCGGCACCGCCGCATCGGCCGGCACCGCGGCCAGGAGCTCGTAGTCCTCACCGCCTGTCGCGGCCTGCTCGACCGTCGCACCGGGTGCCCGCGGAAGCCGCTCCAGCTCGACCACGGCGCCGGTACCAGAGGCCGCGGCCAGCCGGCGAACGTCGGTGGCGATGCCGTCGGAGATGTCCAGCATCGCGGTCACAACGGCGGCGAGCGCCCGGCCCTCGGCCAACCGCGGCGTCACCCGCGCGAAGTACCCAGCCACCGCCTGGCCGCCCAGCGGGCCGGTGACGACCAGCAGGTCGCCGGGGCGCCCGCCCGAGCGCAGCACCGGCCGCTCGGCCCGTCCGATCGCCGTCACCGACACCACCAGCGCCGGGCTGCGGGACAGGTCACCGCCCGCGATCGCGACACCGTGCTCGGCCATCCCCGCGGCCAGCTCGCGCACGGCCTCAAAGCCGGCGGGAACGCCGACGGCCGCGAGCAGGCACACCGGCTCGGCCCCCATCGCCGCCATGTCGGACAGGCTCGCCGCGGCCGCCCGGTGACCGATGTCGGTGGGCGACATCACGCCCGCGTCGAAGTGCACGCCGTCGACCAGCATGTCGGTCGATGCCACGAAGCCGCCGGCAATCACAGCCGCGTCATCGCCGATCCCCACGTCGATGCCGGCCTGCGCTCCCCCGGCGACCGCCGCGATCGCGGCCACCAGATCGTCCTCTGATAGCATGGCGCGCAATGTATCGCGGCCTGTTCAGCTTCCTGTTTACCAGCCTGCCCGGAGGCGTCTGAACGCGCTCGCAGAGAGTCCGCGCCGTTCTGAAGCCTCCGCCGATGCGGGGGCTTTTTTCGTACTGGAGGAACCATCGATGCCGATGACCGTTGCCTATCCCGGTGAGGAGGGCGCCTATGCCGCCGAGGCCGGCGCGCGCCTCTACCCCGAGGCGGAGCTGCGATCGTGCAAGTCGTGGACGGATGTCGCCCGCGCGGTGGGCCGCGGAGAGGCGGACTACGGCGTCTTCCCGATCGAGAACTCCCTCGCAGGCGCGATTCCCGAGACGTATGACGTGCTCGCCCATGCGACGCTTGCGATCGCGGCCGAGACGGTGATCCCCGTCCCCCACTGCCTCGTGGGCGTGGCCGGGACCAACATCGATGCCCTCGCACGTATCCACTCCCACCCGGCCGCACTCGCGCAGTGCCGCCGGTTCCTCTCGTCGCTTCCCGACACGCTGCCCGAGGTGGCGCCGTCGACCGCCGGAGCCGCCCGCCGCGTCGCCGAGGCGGGCGACCGCGGCCAGGCCGCCATCTCGTCACGCCGTGCGGCCGCCAGGTTCGGCCTCGTGGTGCTTCTGAACGACGTCTCCGATCACGCCGAGAACTACACGCGCTTCGTCAGCGTCGCCACCCACACCCGCATCGACCGCGACCACGGGCGGCTGTGGCGCACGGCCGTGCGCTTCGTCACGCACCACCACCCGGGTGCGCTCCTGAGCGCGATCGAGCCGCTGGCCCGCTTCGGCGTGAACATGACCTCGCTGCAATCGCGGCCGATCCCCGGGCGACCGTGGAACTACCAGTTTTATGCCGACCTCGAGGGGCACCCGCTGGACTCCGCGGTCTCGACGGCGTTGCGGGCCCTCGAGGAGAACGTGGCCGAGATCGGGTACCTCGGGTGCTATCCGGCCTTCGAGCACACAGACTGAACGCCGGCTACGCGAGCCGCTCCAGCAGGCGCGCGACCGCGTCGCCCGGATCGGCGGCGAGATCGACGCCGCGCACCTCCCAGCCCGCCAGGGCGACAACCGGCCGGCCCAGCTTCCCGGCCAGGGCGATCTCCGACAGCGTCCCCCACTCACCGCCAACCGCGATCATGCCGTCGCAGGTCGCCGCCAAAGCCAGATTGCGCGCCTGGCCGGTGCCGGTCGCGACCACGGCGGTGGCATACGGGGTCGCCGCCTGGCGGGACTCACCCGGCACGATCGCGATCACCTGACCGCCCGCCTGGGCCGCACCGCGGGACGCGGCCTCCATGACGCCGCCAAGCCCACCGGTGACGACGACCACGCCGGCCGCGGCCAGCAGACGCCCGACCTCCTCGGCCAGATGCTCGACCTCGGCCGATGCCCGACCAGCTCCCGCAACCGCGACGTACACGAGGCCCACGCTACAGCAGCGGTGGTACACTCGGCGCCCCGCGAGCGGTCAAGGGAAGCCGGTGAAATTCCGGCGCGGTCCCGCCGCTGTAAGGGCGTCCGTTCGGCGCACCGCAAGGTGGCCACTGGCTGAAAAGCCGGGAAGGTCAGCCGGACGGCCCGGAGATTCCGGGAGCAGCGCCCGAGCCAGAAGACCTGCCGCTCGCCAAAAGACGACGCCTCTCGAGGAAGGAGGACACGTTGACACGCAATCGCTTCAAGCACCTGGCAGCCATGGTGGCGGTCTCGGCCGCGATCGGACTGAGTGCAGCCCAGACCGCCGCGGCGGCCGTGCACGTTCACGTCCGGGTGGAGGGACCCACGGCCACCGTGACGCAATCCGATCCCGTGCCGATCACCGGAACCTTCGCCGGCCATCCGCTGTCCACGCCCACCGCGCTGGGAGCGCTGCTCGCGGCCGGTCGCCAGCATCACTTCCACGTCGCGCTGCAGTGGTTTGACTGCTGCGGGTTCTTCGTCAACTCCATCGCCGGCATCCCCGGCGACGCCACCCACTTCTGGGCGTTCAAGGTCGGTCACACCCTGTCGTCGCTCGGCGCCGGATCGGTTCCGGCGACGGCGGGCCTGAACGTCCTCTACTACTACACCACGTTCAATCCCACGACCGGCGCGACCGAGCCGACGCTCGGGCTGGACGGCGCCAAGACCGTCAGCCGCGGCGGAACGGTGACGTTCAACGTCAGATCGTGGAACGACGCCGGCAAGAGCAAGGCGGCGGCCGGCGCGCTGGTGAGCATCGCCGGCATCGCGGTTCGGTCCGACTCCAGCGGCCGCCTCACCGTCCAATTCTCGAGGGCAGGCACCTTCCCCGTGCGGGCAACGCTTGCCGGGGCAATCCGGTCGCGCACGATATGGGTGCACGTTCTCGGCTCGGCCTCGTCCTGACGGCGACCGTCGTCGCGGGCTGCGGCTCGGGGGTGGCAACACCCCCGAGCGGGCCCAGGGCGGCGATCGTCACCATCACCCGCGGGTTTGGGCAGAAGACGCTCACCACCGCGCGCGCCGCGCCGGGCCAATCGGCTCTCGACGCCCTCCGCCGCAGCGCCCACGTGTCGACCAGCTACGGCGGCCGCTTCGTGCAGGCGATCGACGGATTGGCCGGCGACCAGTCCGCCGGCATGGCATGGCTCTACTTCGTCAACGGCATCCAGGCCAACGTGGGCTCTGCCGACTACACGCTGCACCCGGGCGACCAGGAGTGGTGGGACTACCGCTACTGGAACGACCTGATCCAGGTCCCGGTCGCGATCGGGGCGTGGCCAGATCCATTCGTCCACGGCTACGGCGGCAAACGGCCGCAGGTGCAGGTCACAGGGCCCAGCTGCGCGGCGCAGCTGAAGACGGCGCTGCGGCGAGCCGGCGCCCATGTCGTCCGCCGGGCAACGGCATTCTCGGTGTGGGTCGAGACGTTTTCGCGCGCCGCGGCCGCACTGTCGTCGAGCCTCTGGCAGGGTCGCGGGCTGACGGTGTCGCTCTCGGACGGGCGCGTGGTCGTCTACCGCGGCCGTGACGGACAGCGGACCGACCATCAGGCTCATGCCGTCATCGCAGCCTACCAGCCGGGGCCTGCGACCGGGACGTCGGCCGAGCTGATCGTCGCCGGCGACACCCGTGCGTCCGCGTGCGCGGCGGCGGCGACCCTGGCGGAGCGGCCCGGGAGCATCCGCGGCGCCTACGCCGTTGCACTGGACGGCTCCGGTCATGTGATCGCCTACGGTGGACGGCCGTGAAGCCACTTCCGGCAGCGCTGGTCACCGGCGCGGTCATCCTCGCCGCCGTCGCGGCCTGGAGCCCCCTGTGGCTGGCGGCTGCCACCCTGGGCGCCGCAATGCTGCTTGCCGCAGCGCCCCCGCCGCGGCGGATCTACGCGGTGACCGCGGTCAGCTCCGGCGTGATCCTGTTTGCCATCAACCCCTTCGTGTCGGTCCAGGGTCTGACGGTGCTCTGGCAGGGGCCCCACATCCCGATCCTCGACACGCAGATCACCGCCGAGGAGCTCGCCTACGGCGCGGGAGCCGGAATGCGCGTCGCGGCGTCGGCGCTGGCCGTGGCCGCCTTCGTGCGCCTGGTGGACGCCGATCTGCTGCTGCGAGCCGTCGCGCGAGTGGCCCCCCGGTCGGCCATGATCGCCGCGCTGTCGTCCCGGATGCTGCCGGCACTCGAGCGCGACGCGGCCGGCATCGTGATCGCGGCCCGCACCCGCGCGGCCCGGCTCAACACTCCCCGCGCGGCCGCGGGCCTGCTCGGGCCGCTGCTGGCAACGTCGCTCGAGCGATCGCTCTCGGTGGCCGAGGCGATGGAGGCCCGCGGATACGGCGGGCCGACCCGGACACGTGCAATCGAACGGCGTGCGAACAGGCGCGAGTGGGCCGTCGGCGCGACGGGCGCAGCCGCCGTCGCGCTGGTCACGGCGGGCCTGGCCGGCGGCGCCACCTCGTATCGCTACTACGACACGCTCGGCGACCCGCTGCATCCGGCCGCGATCGCCGGCTCGGCGGCGCTGCTTCTCCTGACCGCGACAGCCGCAGCGATGGTGCGATGGCTGCGCTGAGCTTCGAGGGTGTCTCGTACCGGTATCCGGGTGCTGCCGCACCGGCGCTTGACGGCGTCGACCTCCAGATCGAGCCGGGCCAGTTCGTGCTGCTCGTCGGCGGCTCCGGCTCGGGCAAGTCCACGCTGCTGCGAGCGGCGCTCGGCCTGGTGCCGCACTTCCACGGTGGTGAACTGCGTGGGCGGGTGGTCGTGGCCGGCCGGGACACGCGCGATCACCGGCCGGGTGAGCTGGCCCGGCATGCGGGGCTCGTCTTCCAGGACCCCGAGTCTCAGCTCGTGATGCAGCGGCCCGACCGCGAGGCCGCGTTCGGGCTCGAGAACCTGGGTCACCCGCCACGCGAGATCGCGATGCGGGCACGCGAGGCCCTGGCCGCGGTGGGCGCCTCGGCGATCGCACGACGGCCGACCGCGGTGCTCTCCGGCGGCGAGCAGCAGCGGGTCGCGATCGCCTCGGTGCTGGCGATGGGGCAGCCGATCCTGCTCCTCGACGAGCCCACGAGCCAGCTCGACCCGGTCGCCGCCGAGGAACTTCTGGCGCTGGTGGTGCGCATCAACCGCGACCGCGGCGTGACCGTCGTGCTCGCCGAGCATCGCACCGGGCGCCTGTTCGCCGAGGCCGACCGGGTGGTGGCGATGCACGAC
>DATCPV010000270.1:0-1813 GCA_036569885.1 Gaiellales bacterium
TGGTTGGCCGCATGCCAGCTCGTCCCGGTGCCCACGACGAACAGCCGCCGGCCGCGCAGGCGGTCGGCGGCTGCCGTCACGTCGGCCACGTCGGCAAGCATTCGCCGCAGCTCGCCGGCCTGAGACGCCATCGTTTCGGCCATCACACTCACAGGACGGCATTATGGCGATGTCAGGCCTCGACCCGGGCCACCTGCTGCCTTGTCCTGCGATCATCGAATGCGCGCTTGAGGACGACGAGCGCGACGAGGACGCCCACGATCGAAACGACGAGGAACCCGATCTGGCTGGCCCAGTCCGCGACTCCGCCGCGCTGCCACGACGGGAAGCTCTGGATCTCGAAGGCGCACAGCACGCCGATCAAGATCGGCGTGCCGACGCCGCCTCGCCGCATCCAGTAGGCACCGGCGAGGAAGAGGACGCTGAACACGGCCGCGGCCTCCCAGAAGCTGATGAAGAAGGAGTCGCAGAACTCGCCGATGCCAAGCAGGACGGCGATCACCGTCAGCAGCGGGCGGCGGTCGGTGGAGCGTGAAATTGGACGTGTGTGCATTGGAACCTCCGGTGGTGGTTTGTGGGATCGAGCGTACGGAGGCGGCTCCAGCATGTCGTCGCAGCCCGGGGTGATCAGGTGTAGACCGCTGGTGGGATCGTGCGCACGAGCGCGTAAACCCCAGGGCTGATGACATCGCGGCCGAACCGGTCTACGGTGGGCACGTGCGCGCACGTTTGAGCCGCCTCTGGAGGCTTCGCTCCAACCCGTTGCAGGTCGACCGGGGGCTCGCGGTAGTGCTCACGATCGCGGGCGAGCTGCAGGTTGGCCTCGGCGGCATCACCGGGTCGGAGCGGGTCGTGCCGGCGCTGCTCGTCGTGGCACTCGGGGCGGCGCTTGCGATCCGGCGCCCGTACCCCACGCTGGCCGGCGTGAGCGCGGGGATCCTCGTTGCACTCGAGATCACGTTTCGGGGCGACCCGCAGGTGATCACGAACTCCGTGGCCTACATCTGTGCGCTTTATGCCCTCGCGGTGTGGTCTCCGCCTCCGCGGTTCGCGCTCGGGCTGGCCGCGGTCGTGGCGGCCGACCTCTTCCCGGGCGCGGCGTACGGCCAGCGGCCGGTGTGGGCGCTCGGAACAACCGTCGTCATGCTGATCGTCCGCCGCGTCGTCCGGGATCGTGATCAACGCGCCCTGACGGCCGAGCGGGAGCGCAACCTCGCCTCCCACCGGGCCGTGCTCGACGAGCGCACGCGCATCGCGCGCGAGCTCCACGACGTCATCGCCCACAGCGTCACCGTCATGGTCGTGCAGGCACAGGCCGGCCCGCGCCTGCTCGGCGATGCCACCCAGGCTCGCGGCGCCTTCGAGTCGATCGAGTCAAGCGGCCGGGAGGCGCTTGCCGAACTGCGTCGCCTGCTCGGCGTCCTGCGCACCGCCGACGAGCAGCCGGCGATCGGGCCGCAGCCCGGCCTCGACTCGCTCCGCTCACTCGTCGAGCAGCTGCGCGAGGCCGGGCAACGGGTGCGGTTGCGCGTCGAGGGGACACCCGTGTCGATCCCGCCGGGCGTCGACCTCTCGGCCTACCGGATCGTGCAGGAAGCACTCACAAACGCGCTCAAACATGCCGGCGACGCCGAGGCGGAGGTGACGGTCCGGTACGGGGCCTCGATGCTCGAGCTCGAGGTCGTCGACAACGGCTCCGGGGCCACCGCGCCCGGGAGTACCCCTGGACACGGTCTCATCGGAATGCGCGAACGGGTTGCACTCTACGGAGGCCTCCTCGAGGCGGGCACGCGAAACGGGCACGGGTACGCGG
>DATCPV010000271.1:0-2710 GCA_036569885.1 Gaiellales bacterium
GCGTGGGGCCGAGCTGCTCCATCTCGCCGGGCAGCGCACCGCGCCGGCGGCGGCGGCTGTCGACCTCGCCGAGCCGGGTCGAGGCACCCTCGTGCTCGAAGCCCTCGGGCATGATCTCGCCCTTGTTGATCCACACCTTGACGCCGATCCGGCCAAACGTCGTCTTGGCCTCGGCAAAGCCGTAGTCGATGTCGGCGCGCAGGGTGTGCAGGGGCACGCGGCCCTCGCTGTACTGCTCGGAGCGCGACATCTCGGAACCGCCCAGCCGCCCGCCGCAGCGGATCTTGACGCCCTGGGCGCCCGAGCGGATCGACGAGGACAGCGACCGCTTCATCGCCCGCCGGAAGGACACCCGGTTCTGCAGCTGCTCGGCGATCGACTGGGCGACCAGCTTGGCGTCGAGCTCGGGGCGCTTGATCTCGGTGATGTTCACCTGCACGTTCTTGGTGGTCATGTCGTGCAGCTCGCGCCGCAGCGCATCGACCTCCGAGCCCGACTTGCCGATCACGATGCCGGGGCGAGCCGTGTAGATGTCGACCGTGATCCGCTGCTTGTCCTTGCGGATGTGGATGTCGGACAGGCCCGCATGCGAGAGCTTGCCGTAGATGTGGTCGCGGATCTTCACGTCCTCCATCAGCGCGGCGGGGAACTCCTTCGTTGGCACGAACCAGTTCGACTTCCACGTGTGGATGACGCCGACCCGCAGGCCGCCCGGGTGGACCTTATGTCCCATCTACTCGCCGCCCTCCTGTGGTGCTTCGGGTGCCTCGGTTGCTTCGGGTGCTTCGGGTGTGTCCTGCGGCGGCTCGGGTGCCGCCTCGGTCTCTGCGACCGCCTCGGTCTCGGGCGCGGCCTGCGGCGCCGCCTTCTTGGCGCGCGACTTGCGCTTGGGCGCCGCCTTCGGCGTCTCTGACGGGGCCGCCTCGGCGGCGGGCTCAACAACGCGGCGAGGCTTCGGGCGCTTGATCTCGCCCGGCTCTGCGACCGCGAGCTGGATCGTGATGTGGCAGGTGCGCTTGCGGATGCGGTTCACACGCCCGCGCGCGCGAGGCCGCCAGCGCTTGAGCGTCGGCCCCTCGTCGGCATAGGCGGCGACCACCACGAGGTCGTCCGCGTCGTAGCCGTTGTTGTTCTCGGCGTTTGCGATCGCCGAGGCCAGCACCTTGCCGGCATCCTTGGCCGCGGCTCGGGTCGCGAAGGCGAGGATCGCCGTGGCCTCGGCCGCCTGCTTGCCGCGGATGTGCTCGAGCACGAGCCGCGCCTTGCGGGCAGAGCAGCGCACGTAGCGCGCCTGCGCCTTGACGGTCTCGCGCTCGGTGACGGCGACGGCCATGCCTATCGGCCCTTCATCCTGGAGGTGCGGTCATTGCCGTGCCCGCGGTAGGTGCGGGTGGGGGCGAACTCGCCCAGCTTGTGGCCGACCATCGACTCGGAGACGAACACGGGCACGTGCTTGCGGCCGTCGTGGACGGCGATCGTGTGGCCGACGAACTCGGGGAAGATCGTGGAGGTGCGCGACCACGTCTTCAGCATCCGCTTCTGGCGGGTCTCGTTCATCGCCTCGATCCGCTTCATCAGCTTGGGCTCCACGAAGGGGCCCTTCTTGCTCGATCGGCTCATCGCTTGCCCTTACCCCTCCTGCGCGCTCGGACGATGTCCTTGCCGCTCGCCTTCTTCTTGTCCCGGGTGCGGTACCCGAGCGTGGGCTTACCCCACGGAGTGACCGGATGGCTGCCCTTGTTCTTGCCCTCGCCGCCGCCGTGCGGGTGGTCGACCGGGTTCATCACGGTGCCGCGCACGGTCGGGCGCTTGCCCAGCCAGCGGGATCGGCCGGCCTTGCCGCCCGACTCGATCTCGTGGGTGACGTTGCCGAGCTGTCCGACCGTCGCCCGGCACTCCTCGGGGACGCGCCGCATCTCGCCCGACGGCAGCCGCAGGAGCGCCTTGCCGCCCTCCTTGGCGACGAGCTGGGCCGACGAACCGGCCGACCGGGCCATCTTGCCGCCCTGCCCAGGCCGAAGCTCGATGTTGTGCACCGTCGTGCCGGTCGGCATGGCCTTGAGCGGCATGGCGTTTCCGGGCCGGATGTCGACCGCGGCGCCCGACTCCACCATCTGCCCGGCGCGCAGGCGCACCGGCGCCAGGATGTAGCGCTTCTCGCCGTCCTTGTAGTGCAGGAGCGCGATGCGCGCCGACCGGTTGGGGTCGTACTCGATCGAGTGCACCTTCGCCGGGATGCCGTCCTTGAGCCGCTTGAAGTCGATCAGGCGGTAGCGGCGCTTGTGGCCGCCGCCGCGATGGCGGGTGGTGATGCGGCCGTTCACGTTGCGCCCGCCGGTCTTGTGCATCGGCGCGAGCAGCGTGCGCTCCGGCTCTGCGGTGGTCAGCTCGTCGAAGTCGGACACCGTCATGAAGCGGCGACCCGGAGAGGTTGGTCTGAATTTCCTGATAGCCACGCCTACACCCCCGGCCCGAAGGCTTCGATGGACTGGCCCTCGGCGATCGTGACGACCGCCTTCTTCCACCCCGCCCGCTGGCCGGCATGGACGCCGCGCCGCTTGGGCTTGGCGGGCACCTTCGAGATGTTCACCTGCGTGACGCTGACGTCGAAGATCTCCTCGACGGCCTGGCGCACCTGGGTCTTGTGGGCGTCCTTGTGCACACGAAAGGTGTACTTGCGCCGGTCGGCGATCTGGCCGTAGCTCTTCTC
>DATCPV010000272.1:0-1680 GCA_036569885.1 Gaiellales bacterium
GGCGGTGTTCCGCGAGGCGCTGCGCCTGTATCCGCCGGTCTGGGCCCTGGCTCGCATCTCGACGCGGCCCTACCGGCTGGGGCCGTACGCGATTCCCGAGCGGGGGACGATCGTCACCAGCCAGTGGGTGGTGCACCGCCGGCCGGGGTATTTCGCCGATCCACTCCGGTTCTGGCCGGAGCGCTGGCTCGACGGCCCGGCGCCGCCCGCCGGCGCCTATTTCCCGTTCGCGGCCGGCGGCCGTATGTGCATCGGCGAGCGCTTCGCGATGCTCGAGGGCACCCTTGTCCTGGCGGCCATCGCCCGCACGTGGCAGATCGTGCCCGAGGGGCCGGCCCCGCAGCTGGATGCGCGCTTCACCCTGCGCCCGCGGCAGGGGCTCCCGGCCCGGGTGCAGACGGCATGACGACGCCGGCGGGCGGATTCGCCGCTCGTCTGCTGGCCCGCGAGTTCGTCATCACCTCAGAGCTGGTGCCGCCGCGGGGCGCCGATGCCGCAGCGGTCACCCGGTCGGTGTCCGAGCTGGCGTTCGCGAACGGGCTGAACGTGACCGACCTGCCGCGCGGGCGTCCGCGCATGTCCGCACTCGGCGCCGCGGCGATCGCGGTCGCGGCCGGAGCCGAGCCGATCCTGCAGATGACCTGCCGCGACCGCAACCGGCTCGCGCTCGCCGCCGATGCGCTCGGTGCCGCCGCGATCGGCGTCGGGGCCATCCTGCCGCTGACGGGGGATGCCCTGCCCGAGGGGGTTCCGGGCACGTCGGTGCACGACGTCGATGCCCCCGGGCTCGTGCAGCTCCTGGTCGACCTGAACCGCGGCGTCCTGCCGGACGGCTCCGAGATGGACGGCCCGCGGCCGCGGCTGCTGGTCGGCGCGGCGGCGTCGCCGGGGTTCACGCAACCGGCGACGCTCGCGGCCAAGATCGCGGCCGGAGCGACGTTCGTCCAGACCCAGGTGGTGCTCGACGCCGACCGTTTCGAGGAGTGGGTCGGCGGCATGCGCGCAGCCTCGGCGATCGGCGACGCGGCCCTCCTGCCGAGCGTCATCGTGCCCGCGTCGGCGCGTTCGGTCGAGATGGTGCGCGGCTTCGGGGCGCAGGTCGCCGCCGGCGTCGAGGCGCGCGCGGGTGCGGGAGAGGGCGAGGCGGTTGCCCGCGAGGTCGTCGCCCGGCTCGTCCGGATCCCCGAGGTACGCGGCCTGCACGTGCTCGCGATCGGATCGGGAACCGCCGCCGCCGGACGCCTCGCCGCGTTCGCCCGCGAGGTCGCCGCCGGCTGACGGTTGCACCCTTGTCTTCAGAGTTAGATGCGTCTAAACTTTGAGTTGGCATGGTTAGCGAATCCGCGCAGGACTATCTAAAAGCAATCTGGAAGCTGCAGCGGTCGGGTGAGATGTCCACCACCGCTCTGGCCGAAGCGCTGGAGGTGTCGCCGGCCTCGGCAACCGCCATGCTGAAGAAGCTCGCGACCCTCGGCCTGGTCGTGCACGAGCGCTACCACGGCGCCACCCTCACCCCCACGGGCGAGCGGATGGCACTCGAGGTCGTGCGTCACCACCGGCTGCTGGAGCTGTATCTCATGGAGGCGCTCGGCCTCTCCTGGGACCAGGTCCACGAGGAGGCGGAGCGGCTCGAGCACCATCTCTCCGACGAACTCGAGGCTCGCATCGACCGCGCGCCGG
>DATCPV010000273.1:0-4131 GCA_036569885.1 Gaiellales bacterium
GTGGATGAGACTTCCAATTGCCATTGCCGCCATCTTGCTCCTGATCGTTCCCGCCACCGCGCAGGCCACGGTTGCCAAGGTCGAGCCGCGGGCCGCACAGCCTGCGCCCGCTCAGGTGACCGTCGGCGACCTCGCAGTGGCCGACGCAATGCGACTGCGCGGAGCCCCGTACGTCTGGGGCGGCAGCACCCCGGCCGGATTCGACTGTTCGGGATTCACCGCCTATGTCTACGCCGAGCTCGGAATCACGCTTGCGCACTCCACCTATGCCCAATGGGACGCCGGTACACACATCCCGCGGGGCGAGCTCCAGCCGGGCGACCTCGTCTTCTTCGCCGGCGTCGGCCACGTCGGCATCTACATCGGCGGCGGCCGGTTCATCCACGCTCCCCACACGGGAACCGTCGTGTCGGTCGACCGCCTCTCCGGCTCCTGGTACGGCGCGGAGTACGACGGCGCGGTACGGCTGCCCGGAACGGCGAAGGCTACGATGAACCCGTGGCGCTCCCGGTTGACACACAGACGGCATTCGGAGCACGCGCTCTCCGGCGGCTTGCCGACGAACGGATCGCCTGGCTGGTGACGGTGACCGAGCGCGGGGCGCCTCAGCCCAGCCCGGTCTGGTTCCTGTGGGACGGTGAGTCGTTCCTGATCTACAGCCAGCCCGGCACGCCCAAGCTACGGAACATCGCCGCGAACCCGCGGGTGGCGCTGCACCTTAACGACAACGGCACGGGCGGCGACGTGGTCGTCGTCTCGGGCCGGGCGCAGCTGAGCGAGGACCCGTCCGCCGACCAGGTGCCGGCGTATGTCGAGAAGTATCTCGGCCTGATCGAGGGCAACACGTGGACGCCGGCGTCGTTCGCCGCCGACTACTCGGTGCCGATCAGGATCAGCCCGACCCGCGTCCGCGGCCACTGAATAAACGGGGCCAGGCCCCCAATTATTCATCCGCTCGGTGGACCGCTTTCGGAACCGCCACTACGAGTACCGCATACCGGATTCGAACCGGTGTTACCGCCGTGAGAGGGCGGCGTCCTGGGCCCCTAGACGAATGCGGCAGGGAAGGGCGGCAAGTGTAGCAAGGCGGTCATGGGCTCTCGCCCGCGACGATCGCCTCGACCTCGATCTCCACGACGAACTCCGGGCTGACGAGACCGGCGATGCCAATCATCGTCGACGTCGGGCGGACGCCTTCGAAAAACTCGCTGTGCGCCCTGCCGACCTCGAGTTGATACCGCTCCATGTCGACCACGTACATGCGTGTCCGCACGACATCGGCGAGGGACGCGTCCAGCGCCTCCAGGGCGCCCTGGATCCGGTGCAGGGCCGCGACCGACTGCGCGTATGCGCCCTCGGGCGGGCGCCCGTCCGGCCCGATGCCGAGCGTGCCGGACACGTGCACGACGTCGCCGACGCGCACCGCTCGGTCGTAGCCGATCCGGGCCTCGAACTCGGTGTTGGTCGAGTGGTGACGGCGCTCGCTCATGGCTTGGCCGCCACCCGTGCCTGAAGTGCCGCCTTCACCGCGGGCCAGTCGTCGTCGATCACGCTGTACCAGGCCGAGTCACGCCGCTGGCCGCCCCGCACCAGCATGTGCTTGCGGAACACGCCCTCGAACGTCGCCGGGATGGCGGCCAGCGCCGCCCGCGCCCGCTCGTTCGTCGCATCGGTCTTGAACTCGACGCGCAGGCAGCCGAGCACCTCGAAGGCGTGGGAGAGCAGGAGCAGCTTCGTCTCGGTGTTCACGCCCGTTCCCCATGCGGCCGGCGCAACCCAGCTGTGGCCGATCTCGAGCACCCGGTCGGCCGGCCGGAGAGAGAGGTACCGGCTGCTTCCGACCACGGCCGAGTCCGAACGGCGGACGATGCAGAACGGGCCCTCGGCGCCGGCCTCGGCGGCCGCGAGCGCGTCGTTCATCCAGTCGTGGAACGCCTCCGGATCGGACGCGACCGTGCGCATCAGCCGCCACACGCGATCGTCTGCCGCGGCCTCCCACAGCTCCGGCTCGTGATCCGGGCGCAGCGGCTCGAGCACGACCAGCCGGCCGGCCAGGGTCGGATTCAGCTCGGTGAAGGCCTCCACGGGCGGTGATCGTAGCGCTCGGCCGGGCGCATTTCCCGATCCCCCGGTCGAGGGTGTCCGCGCTCCGCCCCGAACGGGTAGGATGACGCCGGGCAGCGACGCACCACCTGTGGTGTGCTTGGGCCGCGTGCGGGGCGCCACGCGAGGGGGAGGATATGAACGAAAACGGAGGCCGGACATGAGGCGGTTCAGGATGCCGGGGGTTCGGCGTCCCGATCTCGACCGCTTCCGCGACCGCGAGCCGCGGCGACCGCGGCGGCCGCGCTGGCTGCACGGGCCGGACCTCGATGGGCTTCGCGACCGGGAGTGGAGGAGGCCGCGATGGCTGATCGTGCCGAGCTTCGGGCGCCTCACCCTGGCCGACATCGACGTTCCCAAGCACCTGCTCCTGCCGGGCCTGACCGTGATTTTGCTCCTGTTCGGCGGTGGCCTCTACTTCGGCAATATGCTGGGCTCTGACCCGAGCGCGGCCAGTCTCATCACGACCGTCACGAGCAAGGGCAAGGTGATCACGCTCACGGGTAAGTCGGTGAAGGTCGTCCTGCCCGGGAAGACCGTCACCAGGCACGGCAAGACCATCAAGCTTCCGCGCCGGACAGTCAACCGCACCCAGACCGAGACTCAGACCGAGGTCCGGACGCAGCAGCACACCGTCGTCGTGCCCGTGCCGACGACCCTGACGCACACGGTCACCGTTCGGGTGCCGACGACGGTCACGATCACCGTGCCGACGACGGTGACGACGACGATTCCCTGACGGCGTCGCCCTACGCGGCGGCGGAGAGTCCCGGAAACCGCCGGCGCAGCTGCTCGTCGATGCGCTCGGACTCCCTCCGCGCCCGGGCCTCGACGGCCGCCCGCTCGGCGGCCGCGGCCTGGCGGGCGGGGATGAGCTCTTCGAGGTACTGCCGGCCGGCGGCTGCAACCGCCGCCTCGAGCTCGTCGGCCGATGCCTTGAAGTTCGAGGGCTCGACCTTGAGGGTGATCCGGTGCATCGCGCCGTCGTAGAAGTACTCGGCGTTGGTGAGTCCGCGGCTCTCGAAGGCCCCGACAACGCACTGCCAGTACTGCTTGTCGCTTTGCTCGGGAGCGACTCTGAATATCAGCTCGAGGATGCCGATCATCGGCCTTTGCTCGAGGTATTCCAGAACGGGGGCATCTGTCAGCATGGTGGTCTCCTGGGCGGGCGCCGGTTCACGGGCCGAAGCGGTCGGCCCTCTCCGCCTGGTATCGGCACGCGACGCGTGGTTCGTGATCATCGCGTGAGGGCATCCGTACCCGAACGGGGGATTGCCTTTTGGCGACCGCCGTCGATTAGCGGCATATGCAACAAGTGGTGACAGCGACTCCAAAAGGCCATCCGGAGCCCGAGATGTCGTCATTGCGGAGCGCCGAGTATCCGACGGTTGCCGAGGTCAAGGTCAGGTTTCGCGATGAGGGGTTCCTGATCTTCGTCAACAGGACGGCCGACGGCTACCTGGCGTCCTCGGTGAACATGCACCCCTTCCGGCCGGGCTGTCTCGCCGGGCCCGTTGGGACCGGGACAACCCCGGAGCAGGCCGCGTTCCACGCGTGGATGATGTTCGCGGACAACCGCGACGACTACTTCGGCCTGCCCTGAGCGCCAGGTGGTCCCAGGCTGCGTACGAACGCTGCGGGTCGAGTGGCGGTGTCGGTGTCTTTCTGTTCAGGCTCCATTCTCCCTCCCGCTGTGGCGAACTTCGGCTGCGCCGGGCGCGTCTAAGGCGTTATGCGACGATTGTTACTCGCAGGTGCGCTGATTGCCGGCCTGGCGCTCGTGGTCGGCCTCGGGTGGGCCGCCGCGTTCCGGCAACGAGCTTCGCAAGCGGAGGTGACTCGGGCGGCATATGCCCAGTTCGGCCCGGGGCGTCGCATCACCTGCGTCGCTCAGACCAGCAACGGCGACCGCTGGAACTGCAGAAGTCTGCGCTGGGGAGATGATCCGGCTTGTCGCCAAGCGACCGTCAGCCTGACCGGCACCATCCACATCACCCGCCAGACGGTCATCTGCGAGGCGTAGGCGTG
>DATCPV010000274.1:0-1983 GCA_036569885.1 Gaiellales bacterium
TCGGTCGCACGGGCAGCGCCCGCACGCGGGCGCAAACGGCCGAGAGCGTCGCCCAGTACATGGCGGCCGAGCGCGAGCACGGGTTCGGCCTGTGGGCGGCGACGCGGCGCAAGGACGGTCGCATGATCGGCCTCTGCGGCCTGACGCTCGTCGAGGGCAAGGGCCCTGACATCGAGGTCGTCTACGCGCTCGAGCGGCCCGCCTGGGGGCTCGGGTACGCGACCGAGATGGCGGGAGCCTGCCTGGCCGCAGGGTTTGGCCCGTTCGTGCTCGAGCGCATCATCGCCCTCTCATACCCAACGAATGCGCCCTCGATGCGGGTCATGGAGAAATGCGGCATGCGGCCGGCGGGCACGCTCCAGGCCCACGGCCACGACCTCGTGTGCTACGAGGCGTTCGCCGGAGGGAGCCAGCCCTCGCGATAACGAGTGGGCTGGCGCTGGGGATACTGCGCATACGCCAGCGACGGGTCGGCCGTCTCGCGATCGACGCCCGCGCCGAGGCGCTGGGCGACCGTGTCGACCGTGTAGGCCCCCCAGTCTGCGCCGGTCGAGCGGTCGCGCGCGCCGACGGCAAGGACCCAACATCCCGATGCGCCGGCCCCGACGATCACATGCTGCGCGCCGGCCGGGCAGTGAACGAAGTCCCACGCCCGCAGCGTCCGCTCCTTGCCCTCGCACACCAGAACCGCGTCGCCGGCGAGGACGAGGAAGTCCTCGTCGTCGGCCTCCCAGTGGTACATCGCCATCGGCTCGCCCGGGCCGAGGGCCTGCAGGTTGATCCCGATCTGGGGAAACCCGGGTTCGCCCTCGAACTCGCAGTAGACGCCGCGCCCCTTGCGGTCGATCCACGGCGCATCGCGGGCGTTCAGCACGAACCAGCCCTCGCCTTGCGGCACGAGCCCGTGCTCCGTCTGCTCCAAGCGTGCCTCGGCCATCAGCCCCGCAGCGCCTCGGCGTGCCGGCGAGCGGCCTCGTCGCCCTCCTCGCCGCCGAGCATCCGCGCCAGCTCGTCGACGACGTCGCCGCCCTTCAGGCGCAGGATGGCCGTCGCGGTCGGATCGCCCGCGAGCTTCTCGACCCGGAAGTGCGCATCGGCGACGCTCGCGATCTGGGGCAGGTGGGTGATCACGAGCACCTGCGCCGCCTCGGCCAGCTGCTGCAGCTTGCCCGCCACCGCCCGGGCCGTGCGCCCGCCGATGCCGGCGTCGACCTCGTCGAGGAGCAGGACGCCCGGGCCTGTGCGGGCGCGAGCGGCCACCCGGATCGCAAGCGCGATGCGCGAGAGCTCGCCCCCGGAGGCGGTGTCGGCAACGGGTCCCGCGGGCAGACCCGGGTTGGCCGCCAGCTCGAGCACCACCCGGTCGGCCCCTCGCGGCCCCAGGTCGGCTGCCTCGATGCGGACGCCGAAGCGGGCGTCGTCCATCCCCAGGTCGGCCAGCTCGGCCTCGACGGCGCGGGCGAACGCGGGCGCGGCCGCCGTGCGGGCGGCCGTCAGCTCGGCCGCGCACACACGTGCCTGCTCCGCGGCGGCCGCGGAGGCGTCCGAGAGGCGCTCGAGCTCTGACTGCGAGCCGTCGAGGCGCTCGAGGGCCGTGCGGGCCTCGGCGGCCATCGCCAGCACCCGCTCGAGAGGCGCGGCGTAGCGGCGCTCGAGCTGCGCGAACAGCTCCAACCGGGCCTCGACGTGCTCCAGCCGGCCCGAGTCGGCCTCGAGCCCGTCGACGAACCCGCGCAGCTCGACCGCCGCGTCCTGCAGGCGGGCGGCCGCGTCACGCAGCTCGGCGGCAACGGGCGCAATGCCGGGTTCGTACTCCGCGGCGGCGGCCACCGACTCGCCTGCCCGGGCGGTGAGCGCCTGCGCCCCCTCGCCCTCGGCCGGGCTGAGCAGCTCCGCGGCCGCGGCTGCGGCCGCCGTCAGCTCGTCGAGGTGGCGAAGACGGGTGCTCTCGGCCCGAAGCGCCTCGGGCTCGCCGGGCTGCAC
>DATCPV010000275.1:0-4475 GCA_036569885.1 Gaiellales bacterium
CCAAGGCCGTGTCCGACATCAAGGCCGGCAAGATCGAATACCGCACCGACCGCACCGGGATCGTCCACGTCACGATCGGCAAGAAGTCGTTCGAGGAGCGCGCCCTGGTCGAGAACTACGGCGCGGTGCTGGACGAGATCCTGCGGGTGAAGCCCGCGGCGGCCAAGGGCCGCTACCTGCGCTCGGTGACGATCGCCTCGACGATGAGTCCAGGGGTCAAGGTCGACACCGGCCGTGTCCGCGACCTGCTCGAGGAGACCGCCACCGCATAGGGGTGCGCCAAAAAGGGGTCTCATCCCGCTTGGCGCATGGCAGCTATGCTGCCGCGCGCAAACCCTGTCCGTGCCAGAGACCGTCGGGGCCCCTCGGGGCTCAAACCCAAAACCCGACCGAGGCCGGTGCCGGTGCACCTCGGTGCGCTCGCGTCGCCTCATGGCGGACGCGAGTGCAAGTGAAGGAGGTGAACCGTGCGTTTGGAGCAAAAACAGCAGGTGGTCGAGCGGCTGACCGAGCAGATCCGGGGGTCGACCGCGATGATCGTCGCCAACTACCGCGGCCTCTCGGTCACCCAGGTGGCGGAGGTGCGCCGATCGCTGAACGAGACCGGCGCGACCTTCCACGTGGCCAAGAACACGCTGGCCAAGATCGCGGCCACGAACGCCGACCGGTCAGACCTGATCGAGCTCCTGCAGGGCCCGACCGCGATCGCCTTCGTGGGCGACGACCCGGCGGCGGTGGCCAAGAAGCTGAGCGACATCGCGCGCACGACGCGCATCCTCGAGGTGCGGGGCGCGGTCATGGAGGGCCAGACGCTCTCGGCCGCCGAGGTTCGCCAGCTGGGCGACCTGCCGCCCAAGGACGTGCTGCGCGCGCAGGTCGTCGGCGCAATCGCCGGCCCGCTGCAGGGCGGCTACAACGTTCTGGCGGCACCGCTGCGCGAGTTCCTGGTGGTGCTCGACCAATACATCTCAAAGAGGCAGGCGGCGGAAGCCGCCTAGAACTGCGAAGGAGACGCACATGCCTGTAACACCTGAACAGCTCGAGGAGATGACCGTTCTCGAACTGGTGGACCTGAAGAAGGCGCTCGAGGAGCGCTGGGGCGTTTCGGCCGCAGCGGCGGCGCCCGTCGCGGTCGCGGCGGCCGGCGGTGGCGGCGACGAGGCTGCCGCCGAGGAGGAGCAGACGGCGTTCGACGTCATTCTGACCTCGGCCGGACAGAGCAAGATCCCGGTGATCAAGGTCGTCCGGGAATTGACCGGGCTGGGCCTCAAGGAGGCCAAGGCGGTCGCCGACGACGCTCCCGCTCCTGTCAAGGAGGGCGTCACCCGCGAGGAGGCCGACCAGATGAAGGCCAAGCTCGAAGAGGCCGGCGCCTCCGTCGAGATCAAGTAGGCGAGGGCGGGGAGGGCGCCGCACACCGCGCGCCCTCCCCGTCACCTCTCTCGCTTGCGCGGCCCGCCGCCCCGGTACAATGGGGCCTGTGGAAAAGGCGTCCTGCACGTTCCCCTACACCGCCGTGCGCAAGAAGCCCAACGAGGGCTCGGAGCAGGTCACGCAGGCCCTCTTCGGCGACCCCGTCGATGTGCGGTCGCGCGCCGATGGATGGGCCGAGGTCGCGATCGCCGACGGGTTCACCGGCTGGGTCAGCGCCGAGGCGCTGGGCGAGCCGCCGGCCAAGGACCGCGCGCACGTGGTCGTCGTGCCGCAGGCGGCCGACCGGTACCTGGGCACGTGGCTCGTCGCGCCGGGGCTTCGCACCGAGCCGCTCGCGGCGGCCCGGCGCAAGGCCGGCGGCGAGGCGATCGCCGAGACAGCGCTGATGTTTCTGGGCGCGCCCTACGAGTGGGGCGGCGTCACCGTCCACGGCCTGGACTGCTCGGGGCTCGTGCAGGCGGTGCATCGCCGTTTCGGCATGCTGCTGCCGCACTCCGCCGCCGAGCAGGAGACGGCCGGCCGCGAGGTGTCGCTGCGCCAGGCCATTCCCGGCGACCTGCTCTGTTACGGCGACCACATCGCCATCTGGCTCGGCGAGGGCCGGATTGTGCACGCCTCGTCTGAGCACGGCAAGGTCGTCGACGAGCCGCACCCGGCCGAGCTCAAGGCCCGCCTGCGCACCGTCCGGCGGCTGTACGAGACCGAGGACTGAGACCGCGGGGTGATCTCGGTCGCGGCCGTCGATCTGGCCACGGGTCGCAGGTTCGAGCGAAACGCGCAGGCGGTCATGCCCGCGGCGAGCACCATCAAGGTGCTGGTGTCGGCCGCACTCTGGACCGCGGTCGAGCGGGGCGACATCGACCCGCACCGGCGGTTGCCCGTCTCCGCGACGCCCGCTCCGGGCGGCGGAGGGCTGCTCGAGAGCATGCACCTACAGACGGCGCTCACGCTGGCCGATCTCGACCTGCTGATGCTGGCCGTCTCCGACAACGCGGCCACGAACGGCCTCATCGACATCGTGTCGATGGATGCGGTCAACCGGCTGGCGGCCGCCCTTGGTCTCGCCCACACCAGGCTGCGGCGGTCGATGATGGACACGGCGGCGGCTGCCCGCGGCGAGGACAACACCACCTGTGCCGCCGACATGGTCGCGCTGCTGTGCGCGCTCGCCCGCGCCGACGGCCTGCCCGTCCGCGCATGCCGGCGGGTGCTGGCGAGCCTTGCCCAGACCCAGCACACCGACATCATCCCCCGGTACCTGCCGCCGGGCGACCGGGTGATCTGCTGCAAACAGGGTGCGCTCGAGACGGTCCGCCACGACGTCGGACTGATCGAGGAGGCGGGCCGCCGGGTCGCTCTGGCGGTATGCTCGGCGCCGCCGGCGGACGCCGACGGGCTGGCTCGCGTGGCCGCTCTCGCTCACGCACAGGTCGCGGCGGACTAACATCGGCCGCCTTCCGGGCGTCTTAGGGCGCGCGGGGGTCTAATTCCGAGGAGGGGCTATGGAGGTCCGAATGAGGCGAGGTCTGGTTGCCACGATCGCGGTCGCCGCGGTCGCGATTGCGGCGGGTTGCGGTGGGAGCGGTGGGGGTGGCTCGAGCAGTGGCCCGTCCAGCTCCGGACCGTCGAGCTCCGGCGGTGCGCACGCCGGAGGCACGTTCACCATCCTGGCCAACACGAGCTTTGGTGTGGCCGACCCGGCCCAGAACTACACGCTGCAGGAGTGGCAGCTGCTGATCGACACCCACGACGGCCTCGTGCAGTTCAAGCGCGTCGGCGGGACGCCGGGCACGCAGCTCGTGCCGGATCTCGCAACCTCAATCCCGACGCCGACGGACGGTGGCAAGACGTACACCTTCCAGATCCGCAAGGGCATCAAGTTCTCCAACGGCCAGGTGATGAAGCCGAGTGACTTCGTCACGACGTTCGAGCGCCAGTTCACGGTGCCCGGTCCGACGTCGTTCTACTCGAGCATCGTCGGCGCCTCGGCCTGCAAGCCGTCTCACTGCGACCTCTCAAAGGGCGTCGTCGCCGACGACTCGGCCTACACGCTGACCATCCACCTGACCGCTCCGGATCCGGAGTTCCTCGACCAGCTGGCACTGCCGTTCGCATACGTCGTGCCCGCAAACACGTCGAAGAAGCTCACCGGCAACAACGTGCCCCCCGGCACCGGGCCGTACATGTGGAAGTCCTACGACCCGAACAAGGAAGCCGTCCTCGTCCGCAACCCGTTCTTCAAGGTGTGGAACGCCGACGCGCAGCCCGCCGGGAATCCGGACACGATCATCGAGAAGTACGGCCTGCAGATCTCCGACGAGGTGACCCAGGTCGAGCGTGGCGCAGCTGACGAGGTGTTCGACGGCGACGTGATCCCGGCCGACCGGCTGAACGAGCTGAACAGCCCGCAGTACGCCTCACAGGTGCACGTGAACCCGCTGACCGCCGACTGGTACATGGCGCTCAACACGACCACGCCGCCGTTCAACAACCCGAAGGCGCGGCAGGCGATCAACTTCGCCGCCGACCGCAACGCCTACGTCAAGATCGGCGGCGGCTCCGCGCTTGCCCAGCCGACGTGCCAGATCCTGCCGCCCAACTTCCCGGGCTACAGCCCGTACTGCCCATACACGTCGGGCAGTGACACCACGAAGTGGCACGGGACCGACATCGCCAAGGCCAAGGCGCTCGTGAAGGCGTCCGGCACCGCGGGCATGAAGGTCGTCGTCAACAGCGCCAACGACCAGACCAGCAAGGCGCTCGGCGAGCAGATGGTCTCCGACCTGAACAAGATCGGGTACAAGGCGTCGGGTCAGTACCTGGCCGGCAGCATCCAGTACCCGTACGTGCAGAACTCCAAGAACCACAGCAAGTGGAACGTCGCCTGGTCGGCCTGGTACCAGGACTACCCGGCGCCGTCCGACTTCCTGAACGTGCTGCTGGGCTGCGGCTCGATCCATCCCAACAGCGACGCCAGCCCGAACATCGCAGCGTTCTGCGACAAGAGCATCCAGAAGCAGATGACCCAGGCCGAGGCGATG
>DATCPV010000276.1:0-1529 GCA_036569885.1 Gaiellales bacterium
CTCGTCTATCCCGCAGGAATGGGCCTCGGCGACGTAAAGATGGTGCTGATGATCGGGCTCGCGCTGGGCAAGTACGTCGGTGTCGCGATGTTCGCCGCATTCGCCCTCTCGACCGTGTTCTCGGTGGGCCTCCTGGTAGCAAAGGGCTTCGGCGGCCGCAAGGCCACCTTCCCGTTCGGCCCGTTCCTGGCGCTGGGCGCGTTGGTGGCGATCCTCTGGGGACCGCAGCTCTGGGCCGCGTGGTACGTCGGCTGATGGGCCCGAGCCGCGGCATCACGGTGATCATCCTCGGCTGCCTCGGCGCGGCCGTCGTCTACTCGCTGATGATGGCCTTCGGCGATCCGGCGCTCGAGCTCGAGGTGTGCGCCGCCTGGCTGCCGCTGTACCTCGGTGCCTACGCGCTCGGCCTGGCCGGCACGGCCCCCGCCGCCGCTCCCGCCGACTGATCTCCACTCGCCCGAGGTGGCCGGTCGCCGTCGCGGCCGACCGGTAGGCTGCGTGGCCTCATGGAGCTCAGCTACGTCACCGCCGGGGAGTCGCATGGACCGGGGCTCACCGTCGTCATCTCGGGGCTCCCGGCGGGCCTCGAGCTCGACCACGAGGTGATCCGCTCCGACCTCGCCCGCCGCCAGGCGGGATACGGCCGCAGCCCGCGGCAGAAGCTCGAGCAGGACGACGTCGAGCCGCGCGGCGGCTTGCGCCACGGGCGGACGTTGGGGAGCCCCCTGGCCTTCTTCATCGAGAACCGCGACCACCGCAACTGGACCGCGCCCATGAGCCCCTGGCCCGTCGATCCGCAGGAGCTCGAGGGGTACGGATGGCGCGGGCAGCCGGTCACCCTGCCTCGCCCGGGCCACGCCGACCTGGCCGGCGTGCTGAAGTACGGACACGACGACGTCCGCAACGTGCTCGAGCGCGCCAGTGCCCGCGAGACGGCCGGGCGGGTGGCCGCCGGAGCTGTCGCGAAGGCGCTCATCGCCACGATCGGCATCACGGTCCGCTCGCACGTGCTCCAGATCGGGACCGTGCGGGCGACGCCGCCGGCGTGGCTGCAGAAGCGCGATTTCGACCGGGCCGAGGCTTCGCCCGTGCGCTGCCTCGATCCCGATGCCGAGGCGGCCATGATCGCCGAGATCGAGCAGGCCAAGCGCGAGCGCGACACGCTCGGCGGAGTCACGGAGGTGCGGGCGTTCGGAGTGCCTCCCGGCCTGGGCTCGCATGTCTCGGCCGGCTCGCGGCTCGACGGCCGCATCGCCGCGGCGATGGTATCGATCCAGTCGGCCAAGGGCGTCGAGATCGGCGACGCCATCGCCAGTTCGGCCAGGCGCGGGTCGCGCGTACACGACGAGATCTACCACTCCGGCGAGAAGGGCTACCACCGCCGCACCGACACGGCCGGAGGCCTTGAGGGCGGGATGACGAACGGCGCCGAGCTGGTGGTGCGCACGATTTGGAAGCCGCTGCCCACGCTGATGCGGCCGCTCGCGAGCGTCGAGCTCAAGAGCCACGAGCCGCAGCAGGCCCATGTC
>DATCPV010000277.1:0-4435 GCA_036569885.1 Gaiellales bacterium
CCCTTGAGGTGGGGCACCTTGACGCTCTTGGGGCCGATTCCCACCTTGATCAGGACGGTCGCGCTCTTCGAGGCTCCGGATCCTGGGGATGGATCGCTGCCGACGACCTTGCCGTCATTGGCGACGCTCGAGGTCGCGTTCACGCACCTGCTGTGCTTGAGCCCGGCGTCGCTCAGCGTCCGCTGGGCCTGCTTGTAGGTCTGGCCGATGATGGAGGTCGGGACGGTGACGTCGCTTCCCGTCAGGATGTGGTAGACGAAGAACCCGGCCACGCCGGCGCCGATCAGGAGCAGCAGCACGAGCAGCCAGGGCAGCACGCTTCGGCGCGGCGCCGGCCGCTCGGGCGGCGGAGGCGGCCGCAGGACGCCGGTGGCGCTCTCGGGCCGGATCACGCGTGTGGCGTCGCCCGCGGCAATCACGCGGGTGGCCTGCTGGGTGTCGGGCGACGCGGCCTGGCCGCGGCCGACCCGGCCGAGCTCCTCGGACATCTGCCGCGCCGACTGAAACCGCAGCGCCGGATCCTTGGCCAGGGCCCGCATCACCACCTGCTCCATGGCCGGCGAGACGAGCCGGTTGCGGGTGTGCAGGGGCGGCGGCGGGTCGGACACCTGCTTCATCGCGATCTCGACGGCCGAGTCGCCGTTGAACGGCACGTCGCCCGTGAGCATCTCGTAGAGCACGATCCCCATCGAGTAGATGTCCGACTGCGGGCCGACGGGCAGGCCTCGCGCCTGCTCGGGCGAGAGGTACTGGGCGGTGCCGACGATCGAGCCCACCTCGGTCATCTGCTGGGTGTTGGCCGCGCGGGCGATGCCGAAGTCGGTGACCTTCAGGCGGCCCTCGTCGGTCAGCACCATGTTGTGCGGCTTGATGTCGCGGTGCACCACGCCCTGCCGGTGGGCGGCGTCGAGCGCCGCCAGCGCCTGCGTGGCGTAGCCGATCACCTCCGGCTCGGGCATCGGCGCGCGGTGGCCGATCTCTTCCTTGAGCGTCGGGCCGTCGAGGTACTCCATCGCGATGTAGGAGGTGCCGCGGGCCTCGCCGCGGTCGTACACCGTGACGATGTTGGGATGCCGCAGCGACGCGGCGGCGGCCGCCTCGCGCCGGAACCGTTCGACGAAGTCGGCGTCCCGGGCGTAGCGATCGGACAGGATCTTGATCGCGACCTTGCGCCCAAGCGACTGGTCGGTGGCCAGGTACACGTCGGCCATGCCGCCCGACCCGAGCCTGCTTTCGATCATGTAGCGGCCGTCGAAAAGCTCGCCGATGAGGGAGTGGTAGCCCACGAAGCCGCTACTTTGCCACGCCTGCGCCGAGGTACGCCTCGATCACCTTGGCGGCGATGGGCGCCGAAATCTGGCCGCCGAAGTCCGGAGTGTGCTCCACGACGACCGCCACGGCGATCTTGGGATGCACGACAGGAGCGAAGGCGATGAACCAGGCGGTGTTGATTCCGGCCGTCCCCGTCTCGGCCGTTCCGGTCTTCCCGGCGATCGAAAGGCCGCTGGGCAAGCGGGCCGCGGTCCCCGTGCCCTCATCGACCACGTTCTGCATGTCGGCCGCGAGCTCGGACGCCGTCGCGGGCGACATGACCCGCTCGACCTCCTGCGGGTTGCCGGTGTAGGCGGTGTGGCCGGAGGGCGTGACGACCTTGTCCACGAGGCTCGGCGCCATCCGAACGCCGCCGTTACCGACCGTCGCCGCGATCTCGACCATCTGCAGCGGCGTCACCAGCAGCCGCTCCTGGCCGATCGCCAGGCGGCCGGTGTCCACCGGCGCGTTCGTCCCGAGCAGACGTCCGTGTGAGTACAGGCCGCTGGGGCTCATCTCGTCGGTGGGATACGTGAACTGCGGCAACTGGAAGAATCCGAACTGGCGCATCGTGTCCTCGAGCTTCGTCTGACCCACCTTCTGGCCGAGTTGCGCGAAGTAGGTGTTCACCGAGAACGTGAGCGCCGTCTTCAGGTCAATGAACCCGTAGCTCTCCGTGCCGGCGTTACAGAGCTGCTGGCCCTCGTCGATGATGCAGTGCCCCATGGCGTCGATGGTCGTACTGGTGCCCGCCTGGAGTGCCGCCGTGGAGGTCACGATCTTGAACGTGGATCCCGGTGCATACAGCCCCTGGGTGACCCGGTTCAGGAGCGGGGCCCCGCCGACCCGGTTCAGCCGGGCGAAGTTCTGGTCGACGTGCGTCGGATTGAAGCTGGGCGCTGAGTACATCGCGATCACCCGGCCCGTGCTCGGCTCCATCGCGACCACGGCGCCCACGAGGCCCGACAGTCCCTGCTGCGCCGCCCGCTGGGCCGGCAGCGACAGGCTGGTGATGACGTTGTCGCCGGTGACCGTCTCGCCCTGCAGGGTCGAGCTGAGGTTCGAGATGACGGTGGCCAGGTTGGAGTTCGACGCGGTCAGGTAGGGGTTCTCGGCCAGCTCGAGAGCCGTGCGCCCGTCGCCGACGGTGTTGTAGCCAATGGCATGGGCGAACAGCGCGCCATACGGGTAGCGGCGCTCATACAGCGTCAGGCCGTCGCGGTGCACCGCATGGTTCCGCGCGAGGACGGTGTGGCCGTTGGACGCCAGGATCAGCCCCCGCTTGATCTGCAGCTGGCGGTAGACGAGGCGGGCGTTGTCGCGCCGGGACGCGAGCGACGAGGCGGCCCAGATCTGCCAGTACGCGGTGATCGTGATCAGGAGCGCCACTCCGATCGCGGACATCCGAAACAGTGTGCCGATCTGGCGGTTCATGTCGTCCGCCTCGTCGCGGCCCGGTCGGACACCATCAGGAGCAGCGCCAGCATGAGGAAGTTCGAGACGATCGAGGAGCCGCCGTAGCTCACGAACGGCAGCGTCACCCCGGTGAGCGGGATGAGGCGCGTGATGCCGCCCACGATCAGGAACGCCTGCAGCATGAACGAGAACGTGAGGCCGCACGCGAGCAGCTTCGAGAAGCTGTCCTCGGCCAGGGTTGCGATCTTGAACCCCCGGTAGGCGAACAGCAGGTAGATCAGGAGCAGCCCGGCGGCGCCGGCCAGGCCGGTCTCGTCCGACCAGGCGGCGTAGATGCCGTCGGTCTGGACGGCAGGGATGATCGTCTGGCCGTGCCCGATCACCTGCAGGCTGCGGCCCAGCCCGGTGCCGAAGATGCCGCCGTCCGCGATCGACTCGACCGACTGCACCACCTGGTAGCCGCTCGTGTGGGCGTGCGACCACGGATCGAGCCAGATCGTGAAGCGCTCGCGCACGTGCGGCACCGTCTTGTAGATGAACAGCGATCCGGCGGCGAACGTGCCGAGGCCGAGCACCGTGTACAGGTGCCTGCCGGTGGCGACGTAGATCATCGCGAGGAAGATGCCGAACAGGAGCAGGGCCGAGCCGAGGTCGTTCATCACCGCCAGCACGCCGAGCGAGGCGGCGGCCATCAGCGCCAGCGGACCGAGGTGGCGCGCGGCCGGGATGCCCACCCCAAGCACGCGCCGGCGGGCGAACGTCAGCACCTCGCGGTTCTCGCGCAGGTATCCCGCCAGGGCCACGACCAGCAGCAGCTTCACGAACTCGCCCGGCTGCACCTGGACGCCGCCGACGCGGATCCACAGCCGGGCCCCGTTGACCGTCGTCCCCGCGACCATCGTGAACAACAGGAGCCCGACGGCGACGGTCGCGAGCGTGTACTTGTAGGACTCCAGGCGGCGGTGGTCGCGCAGCACGAAGATCAGCCCCAGAAAGCCGATCAGGCCGACCACGATCCACACCGACTGGTCGCGGGCAAGCGCCGGCTGCAGCCGGTAGATCTCGGTCAGTCCGAGCGCGCACAGGAGAGCCGCGAGCGGTAGGAGCCACGGGTCGGCGTTCGGCAGGCCCGCCCGCACGCCGATGTGGGCGACCGCGAACAGGGCGAGGAAGAACCCGGCATAGACGAGCGACGTGCTCGAGATCTGGTTCTGGCGGGCGGTGTAGACCGAGGCGAAGCCGACGGCCGTCAGCACGCCCACCATGATCAGATTGACCAGCTCGCGCAGCCGCGGTGAGCTCACGGGCTCGCGACCTCGTATGGGTGCAGTGTCGACATGGCGCCCGACTCGCTCCGCAGGGTGTGGTCGAAGAGCGTCTTGCGCTGACGCGCGGTCAGCGAGGCGTAGCTGACGGTCGATTCGAAGGTGACGTGGTACAGGTGGATGCCGAACGGCAGGTCGACCGGCACGCCCTGGTAGATCGCCACCCGGCCCGTGCTCGTGTCGGCGCCGATGAAGTGGCTCTCGCGCAGGCCCACGAGCGCCGCGGCGGCCAGGCCCACCGCCAGCACGCCCACTCCGACGAACGCGATCAGCGTGCGCAGCCGCGGGCCGCCGCCTTCGTCGCCGTCGTCATCCAGCGAGGAGGGCAGGATGTTGGCCGTGCCTCCCGAGCCCGCGGCCGCCGGCTCGGCACCGACCTCGTC
>DATCPV010000278.1:0-14020 GCA_036569885.1 Gaiellales bacterium
CGGGGAGCCCGCGGCGGAAGAGCCTGCCGCCGCCGAGCCCGCGGGGGAGGAGCCCGCGACGGAGGCGCCGCGGACGGTGACCCCGGAGCGGCCCAAGATCTGGACCCCGGGTGGGGATGTGTGAGCGCGGCGGCTGAGATCGGCGTGTTCGGCGGGTCGGGGTTCTACTCGTTCCTCGACTCCGCCGAGGAGGTTACGGTCGACACGCCCTACGGGTCGCCGTCCGACCGCTTCACGATCGGGGACGTGGGCGGCAGGCGGGTGGCCTTCCTGCCCCGCCACGGCCGCCACCATCAGCTGCCGCCGCATGCGGTGCCCTACCGCGCCAACCTCTGGGCGATGCGCGAGCTCGGCGTGCGCCGGATCATCGGCCCGTGCGCGTCCGGCAGCCTCGACCGCGACCTGCCGCCGGGGACGTTCGTGGTCTGCGACCAGTTCGTCGACCGCACCAGCGGCCGCCGCGACACCTTCTACGACGGGCCGGTCACGACCCATGTCTCGGCCGCCGATCCGTACTGCTCGGACCTGCGCGGGATCCTGCTCGAGACCGGGCGCGGACAGGGGCTCGACATCCGCGACGGCGGGACCGTGGTCGTCATCCAGGGGCCGCGCTTCTCGACCCGGGCCGAGAGCCGCTGGTTCTCGGCGATGGGCTGGGGCGTGATCAACATGACCGCCTACCCCGAGGGCTGGCTGGCCCGCGAGCTCGGGCTCTGCTACGCCAACGTCTCGCTGATCACCGACTACGACGTCGGCCTCGAGGACGATGCGAGCATCGAGCCGGTGAGTCACGAGGCGGTCGTCCAGGTGTTCACGCAGAACAACGAGCGGCTGCGGAAGCTGCTGTTCGAGTCGATCCCCAAGATCGGCGCGCAGCCCGACGACGTCTGCAAAAACGCGCTGTCCGGGGCGCGGTTCTGAGCATTCCGGGGGGCGGTCGCGGGCCGTCTCCGTCCTCCGGAACCGCTGTTACAATCGCCCCGCTCTTTTCGTAGCCACGTCCCCTTTTCAAGGAGTGCATTTACGTGAGTTCGCTCGCCAGCCATGCGGTGCTGATCTCCCTCGTCTGCGGGGCGCTCGCGGTCGCGTACGGCGTCGCCCTGACCCGTTGGGTGCTCAGCCGCCCCGCCGGCACTGAGCGGATGCAGGAGATCGCCGCCGCCATCCAGGAGGGCGCCGCCGCCTACCTCAAGCGCCAGTACACGACCATCGCCGGCGTGGCCGTGGCGGTGTTCCTGGTGATCGGAATCGCCGGCAGCTGGACGTCCGACCTGGGGTGGAAGGTCGCGATCGGGTTCCTGATCGGGGCGGTGCTCTCGGCGCTCACGGGCTTCATCGGCATGAACGTCGCGGTGCGGTCGAACGTGCGCACTGCCGAGGCGGCCAAGTCCGGGCTTGCGCCGGCGCTCTCGGTTGCGTTCAAGGGCGGCACGGTGACGGGCATCCTCGTCGTTGGCCTCGGGCTCCTGGGCGTCGGGGCGTACTTCGGCATCCTGGACGCGATCGAGAGCGGCACCCAGGCCCACCGCGACCTCGAGACGACCAAGGCGCTCGTGGGGCTCGCATTCGGCGGCTCTCTCATCTCGGTGTTCGCCCGCCTGGGCGGCGGCATCTTCACGAAGGCCGCCGACGTCGGCGCCGACCTGGTCGGGAAGATCGAGGCCGGCATTCCCGAGGACGATCCCCGCAACCCGGCGGTGATCGCCGACAACGTGGGCGACAACGTCGGCGACGACGCCGGCATGGCCGCCGACCTGTTTGAGACCTACGCCGTCACCGTGGTGGCGTCGATGTTCCTGGGGGCGCTGTTCGGAAACCACGACGCGGTCATGCTGCCGCTGCTCCTGGCGGCGTTCTCGATCCCGGCGTCGATCGTCGGCACGCTGATGGTGCGTCTGTGGGGCGGCATCACCGTCATCTCGGCGCTGTACGTGGGCGTGATTGTCTCGGCGGTGCTCTCGGCCCTGATCTACATCCCGGTGATCGCGAACACCGCCAAGCACTTCGGCCCGTTCACCGACGGCGCGAGCTCCACCAAGATCTACTTCTGCGGCCTGATCGGGCTCGTCATCACCGCCCTGATCGTCGCCATCACCGAGTACTACACGGGCACCCGCTTCGGACCGGTGAAGCGCATCTCCGAGCAGTCGCTCACCGGCCATGCGACCAACATCATCTCCGGCCTCGCCGTGGGCATGCAGGCGACCGCGCTGCCGGTGATCGTGATCGCCATCGGCACCGTCACGTCGTTCAAGCTGGCCGGGATCTACGGGATCGCGATCGCCGTCACGTCGATGCTCTCGATGGCCGGAATGGTGGTCGCGCTCGACGCCTTCGGCCCGATCACCGACAACGCCGGCGGCATCGCCGAGATGGCCGACCTGCCGCACGAGGTTCGCGACAACGTCACCGACCCCCTGGACGCGGTCGGCAACACGACAAAGGCGGTCACCAAGGGGTACGCGATCGGCTCGGCCGGCCTGGCGGCGCTTGTGCTGTTCCAGTCCTACAGCGACGAGCTGGGCAAGAAGATCGGTCACCCCGTCACGTTCACGATCAACGACCCATGGGTGCTGGCAGGGCTCTTGATCGGCGGTCTGATGCCGTTCCTGTTCGCATCGCTCGCGATGGATGCGGTCGGCCGCACCGGCGGCCTCGTGGTGCAGGAGGTGCGGCGCCAGTTCCGCGAGATCCCCGGGATCATGGAGGGCACCGCCAAGCCCGACTATGCGCGCTGCGTCGACCTCGTGACGCGCTCGGCGATCCGCGAGATGCAGCTGCCCGCCCTGATCCCCGTGGTCGTGCCGATCGTGGTCGGCCTGATCTCGTATCAGGCGCTCGGCGGGCTCCTGGTCGGGACGATCGTGACCGGCCTCTTCCTGGCGATCTCGATGACATCCGGGGGCGGCGCGTGGGACAATGCCAAGAAGCTGATCGAGGACGGCGCCCACGGAGGCAAGGGGTCCGATGCCCACGCGGCGTCGATCACGGGCGACACGGTCGGCGATCCCTACAAGGACACGGCCGGGCCGGCGATCAACCCGATGATCAAGATCACGAACATCGTCGCAATTCTGATCATCCCGCTACTCGCGCGCTGAGGGTCGGCGGGCCGGGCGCATGCCGATAAAGCGCCGCCAGGCTGGAGGCCTGCACCGGGTTCTCGGCACGGCCGCGCTGTTCTCGACGGCGTACGGCAACGTCGGATCGTCGATCTACTACGCCCTCGGGCTCGTGGCGGTGTACGCGGGCGGGATGACGCCGGTGTCGTTCGCGATCTCGGGCGCGATCTTCTTCTTCACCGCCGTCACGTACGCCGAGGCGACGGCCCGGTTCCCCGAGGCGGGCGGCTCGTCGTCATTCACCCGGCACGCGTTCAACGAGGCCGTGTCGTTCTTCGCCGGCTGGGCGCAGATGCTGAACTACACGGTCACCATCGCGATCTCGGCGATCTTCGTTCCGCACTACCTGAACAAGTTCGATCCCAACCTCGACCTGATTGGGCACCCGTGGGACATTGTCGGCGGCGGCGTGGTGGTCGCCCTCCTCGTCGCGATCAACATCGTCGGTGTCAAGGAGGCGGCGGGGCTCAACATCTTCCTGGCCCTGACCGACCTCGGCACCCAGGCGCTGCTGGTCGCGATCGGCCTCGTGACGGTCCTGAGCCCGCACACGCTGATGACGAACGTTCACCTGGGCACATCGCCGACGTGGAGCAACTTCATCGTGTCGATCCCCGTCGCCATGGTTGCCTACACCGGCATCGAGACGGTCTCGAACATGGCCGAGGAGGCGATCGACCCGCCCCGGCACGTTCCGCGCTCGATCATGTACGTCGTGGTGGCGGTGTTCGCGATCTATGCGTTCCTGCCGTCGGTCGCGCTCTCGGCGCTGCCGGTCAAGCCGGCCACCGAGCAGCAGGTCAGAAACTCGCACGACCCGGTGCTGTCGTGCCCCAAGGCCGTGAAGCTGCACCAGCCGACGACCGACCTGGCCTGCAAGTACGCCGGAGACCCGGTGGCCGGCCTGGTCGAGCACCTGACCATCCCCAACACAATCAAGGAGGGGATGGCCTACTACGTGGCGATCCTGGCGGCGACGATCCTGATCATCGCCACCAATGCGGGCATCATCGGGGTGTCCCGGCTGACGTACTCGATGGGCCAGCACCGTCAGCTGCCGGAGGCGATCCGGCGGGTGCATCCGCGCTTCAACACGCCCTACGTCGCGATCATCCTTTACAGCGCGCTCGCGATCGTCCTCATGATCCCGCCCGGCGCGATCGCGTTTCTGGGCAACCTGTACGCCTTCGGCGCCATGCTGTCGTTCACGCTCGCCCATGCGTCGGTGATCCAGATGCGGCGCAAGCTCCACTCGGCCGACCTGCCGTGGCGCGGCCCGCTGTCGTTCCGGGTCGGCTCGTACGATCTGCCCCTGTTCGCGGTGCTCGGGTTCCTGGGCACCGGCGCCTCGTGGCTCGTCACCGTCGCGCTGCACTTCCGTGACGGGGTGGCGCCGGTCGGCATCGTCTGGCTCGCGATCGGCATGGTCGTCTACGTCGCCTACCGGCGCACACAACACCTGCCGCTGACCGAGACCGTGATGGCGTCGCGGGCGATCGTCGGGCCGGCGGTCGAGGTCGAGTACCGCTCGATCCTGCTCCCGCTCACCTCGCACCGGGTGACGGACGAGATGACGAGCACCGCGCTGCGACTGGCCGCGGAGTCGGGCACGAAGCTGGTCGCGCTCTACCCGATCAGGGTGCCCATGAACCTGCCGCTGTCGGCGCCGATGGCCGAGGAGTCGCTGCTCGCCGAGCACGAGCTGCGTGAGGCGGCCGCGCTGGGCCGCGAATACGGGGTGCTGGTGATCCCGCGCATCGTGCGCACGCGCAACGTCGGCCAGGCAATCGTGGACGAGGCCCGCCGGCGCCAGTCCGAGATCATCGTGCTGGGCGCCGAGCAGCGCAAGCGCGGCGGGGAGCGGATGTTCGGCCGGGTGATCGACTACGTGCTGCGGAATGCCGACTGCCGGGTGATGGTCGGCACCCAGCCGACCGGGTGACGCGATGCTGCTGCTCGTAAACCGCATTCTGGCGGGTGCGTTCCTGGTCATCGGGGTGGCGCTCCTGGTCGAGACGGCCGTCCAGGGCGGCGGTCAGGTCGGCTTCCTGTCGGGGGCCGTCTTCGTCGTGCTGGGCATCCTGCGCTGGCGCGCGATGAATCCAAGGGGAAAGGTGTGAGGGTGTCGAATTCGGCCGGCCCGGTTCGTCACTGAGATGACGCGGCCGGGCGCCGGCCGGCGAGACGAAGGGAGACGACGATGAAATACCTCTTGGCGATCTACTCCAACGAGGTCGAGTGGGGCGGGCTCAGCGACGCCGACCGGCAGGCGATGTACGCCGAGTACGCCGAGCTGTCGGAGGATCTGGGACGGCGCGGCATGATGATCGACGGCGCCGAGCTGCGGCCAACGTCGGCTGCGACGACCGTCAGGGTGCGGGACGGGCGCTCGCTCGTCACCGACGGCCCGTTCGCCGAGACCAAGGAGCAGCTGGGCGGCTACTTCGTGATCGAGTGCGACACGATCGACGAGGCCATCGAGAGCGCGGCGCGCATCCCCGGTGCCAGGCACGGGTCGATCGAGGTGCGACCGCTGGTGGAGCGGTAGGCGCGGCCGAGGCGGCAGCGACCGCCTTCCGCGAGCACTGGGGCCGGGCAGTGGCGGCGCTGATGCGCCGCTTCGGCGATGCCGATCTGGCCGAGGAGTCCGTGCAGGAGGCGTTCACGCGTGCGGCCGCACGCTGGCCGGCCGACGGCGTCCCGGACTCGCCGCTCGGGTGGGTCGTCGCCACGGCCGGCAACGTGGCGATCGACCGCCTCCGCCGCGAGCGGGCGCTGCGCGAGCGGCTGCCGTCGCTCACCGACCCGACCGATGTCGACCCGCACCTCCCCGGAGAGGACGATGCAGTGTCCGACGACCGACTCGAGCTGATCTTCACCTGCTGTCACCCGTCGCTTTCCGCGGACGCCAGTGTCGCGCTGACACTGCGCCTGGTGACCGGGCTCACGACGGGCGAGATCGCCCGTGCCTTCCTGGTGCCCGAGCCGGCCATGGCGCAGCGGCTCGTGCGGGCGAAGGCGAAGATCCGCATGGCCGGCATCCCGTTCCGGCAGCCGCCCGGACACCTGCTCGCCGACCGGCTCGACCACACCGCCGCGGTGCTCTATCTCGTGTTCAACGAGGGCTACTCGGCCTCGTCGGGCGACGACCTCGTGCGCCGCGACCTGTGCGAGGAGTCGATCCGGCTCGCCCGGCTCGTGGTCGAGCAGATGCCGCTCGAGCCCGAGCCGCGCGGCCTCTTGGCGCTGATGCTCCTGCACCACGCACGTTCCGCCGCCCGCACCACCCCTTCGGGCGAGCTGGTCCTGCTCGAGCACCAGGACCGCAGCCGCTGGGATGCGGCCATGATCCGATCGGGCTCGGCCGAGCTTCGCCGGGCCGAGCGGGCCGGCGCGCCCGGCCCCTACCAGCTCCAGGCCGCGATCGCCGAGCTGCACGCCCGCGCTCCCAGCTTCGCCGCCACCGACTGGGCGCGGGTGGCCGGCCTGTACGCGGAGCTCGCCCACATGACACCGTCGCCGGTCATCGACCTGAACCACGCCGCCGCCGTGTCGATGGCCGAGGGCCCCGCCGCCGGCCTGGTCCTGGTGGACGCGCTCGCCGCCGAGGGCGCGCTCGACCGCTACCACCTGCTGCACGCCGCCCGCGCCGACATGCTGCGCCGCCTCGGCCGCCCGGCCGATGCGCTCGCCGCCTACACGGTCGCGCTCGAACTGGCCTCGGCCCCCGCCGAGCGCGACTTCCTCGAGCGCCGCCGCGCCGAGATGCGCCGCGCGCTCGCCTGAAACGCGCCAAACGGGGTCAGACCCCTTTTGGCGCACCGGGGCGCTCAGCCCCCGAGGCGGACACTATTCTCTGCGGCATGGCGCGCAAGATCCCGTCGCTGGGCCGGTTCCTGGGTGCCCCGTCGCTCTACGCGATGGCCTACGGCGAGATCTCCTCGTCGCTCTACTACGCCCTGGGCATCACGGCGGTCTACGCCCTCTCGCTGACACCGGTGGTGTTCCTGGCGGCGGGCCTCCTGTTCGCCTTCGCGGCGGCCGCGTACGCCGAGGGTGGCGCCACCATCCCCGAGCCGGGCGGCTCCTCGGCGCTTGCGCGGCGGGCCTGGGGTGACCTGGCCGGCTTCGTCGCCGGATGGGCGACGGTGCTCGACTTCGTGATCGCGATGTCGCTCTCGGCGTTGTTTCTGCCGCACTACGTGGCGGGCGCATTCGGGCACACGGGTGAGTTCTCTGTGCGTGAGGCCGCGGCGCTGGCGGTCGCGATCCTCGTGGTGGTGACGGCCGTGCGGCTGGCGCGGCGCACCGACGCCTACGCGGCCGGCGTCGCGGTGGCCGCGCTCGACCTGGTCGTGCAGGTGAGCCTGGCCGTGCTCGGCCTGGCGCTCCTGTTCTCGTGGACCGCCCTGACGCACGGCATCCACCTCGGCACGATCCCCACCTGGAACTCGCTGGCCTTCTCGTTCCCGATCGCGATGATCGGCTACACCGGCCTCGAGAAGGTGAGCAGCATGGCCGCGTACGCCAAGGACCCCGAGCACTCGGTGCCCGACAGCGTGCGCTCGTCGGTCTTCACCGTCGTCATCGTGTACGCCGCCGTGGCGACGGCCGCGGCGTCGGCCTTCCCGACCCACGCCGACCCGAGCAAGACCGCCGGGGGCACGAGCGAGCTGGCCACCAAGTGGGTGAACGCGCCGATGCTCGGCCTTGCCGAGCGGATCGGCACGCACCTGCCGCATTGGCTCGCGGTCGGGCTGCGCTTCGGCGTTGGCATGACGGCCTGCGCAATTCTCCTGATGGCCATCTCGAGCAGCTTCTCGGGCTGCGGCCGCCTGGCCACGGCCATGGGGCGCAACACCCAGTTGCCGGCGGTCTTCGGCCGCACCAGCCGCAAGCTCCTGCACCCTCCGGCCGCGATCGCGGGAGTCGGGTTGCTGGCGTGCGGATTCATCGTCGTCGGCGCGCTCTACCACGGCCAGGAGGAGCTCACGCTAGCATCGCTCTACAGCTTCGGCATCCTGATTGCGTTCATGCTCACTCAGGCATCGGTGGTCTGGCTGCGCATCGTGGCCCCCGAGATGCCGCGGCCGTTCATGATGAAGGGCAATGTGTGGGTCCGGGGCAGGCTGATCCCGGTCACGTCGGTCGTGGGCACGGTGCTCGCGTTCATCGCCTGGATCGTCGCCCTGGGCACGCACCCCGGCGCGCGCGTCGTCGGGCCGCTGTGGATGGTCGCGGGCCTCGCCATGTACGCGGTCGTGCGCGTCCGGGCGGGCCTGCCGATCATCGAGAGCGTCGAGCAGGGGGCGCCGCCGCCCCAGGACGTGACCGATATCGCCTACTCCACGATCGTCGTCCCGCTCGAGCGGCTCGACCCGATCGCCGAGGAGACGATGGCGTCGGCATGCCGGCTCGCGGTCGATTCCGGAGCGACGGTGGTCGGGGTGAGCGCGCTCTTCGTCCCCATCCGCGAACCGCTCGACATCCCCATGCCCGAGCGCGAGCAGGAGGTGCGGGAGGTGCAGGAGATGGCCGCGTCGCTGGCCGCCGAGTACGGGATCGAGTACACCTCGGTGGTCGGCCGCACGCGCAACCCGGGCCGGCTCGTGGTGGACGCCGCCGTCGAGCACGACGCCCAGCTGATCATCGTCGGCTCGCCCCAGAAGCGCCGCCTGGCCCGCAGCCTGCACGAGGAGTTCTTCGGCCAGACGGTCGATTTCATCCTTCGCAGGGCCCCCTGCCGGGTGATTGTCACCCACTTCCCGACAGAGGTTGCTGAACAGTCGGCGCCTGTGTAAACTCTTGTCAACTTGAGGCGACCCACTCTTCCCGACCCCGATCTGCGCCGGCTGATGACCTCGGCGGTGCTGGTGGTTGCAGGTACCGAGGCCACGGCGATCGTGCTCGCGCTGAGCGTTTTGCACATGACCGGCAGCACCTACTGGGTGTCGGCCGTGCTCGCGGCGTCGCTGGGTCTGGCAATGCTTCTGGGTCCGTTCGGCGGCGTGGTCGCCGACCGCTACGACCGGCGCCGGGTGCTTGCGGGCGTCGCCTTTGCGGAAACAGCCATCTTTGCGACGGCGGCGGTCGCCGCCACCCGTCCGTGGGAGCTGCTGGTGGCAGCCGCCCTGGCCGCGGTCGTTGCGGTGCCCTACGGGCCCGCTCAGGCGGCGGCGGTCCAGGCGCTGATCGATGACGAACGCCTGCCGGGGGCGAACGCGGCACTGTTCGGATCGAATCAGCTGGCGGTGCTGGTGGCTCCCGCGGCGGCGGGTGTCTGCTTTGCGCTCGTCGGTGGACGGGCGGCCATGGCCGCGATCGCGCTGGCGTATGCGGGCGCAGCGGTGGTCGTGATCCGCCTGCGCGGCGAGACGCGGCCCGATCCCGAGCCGCGGCGCGGATTCGTCCGCGAGGCCTCGTCCGGATTCGGCGAGCTCGTACGGGCGCGGATGGTGCTCGTGACGACCGTCGCAGTGGCCGTGATGATCGCGGTCGACGGCGCGGTCGTGGTCGCCATGATCCCGCTCGCAAGGATCTTTCACGCCGGCGGCGCCGGCTTCGGCATCGAGATGAGCGCCTGCGGCCTGGGCATGCTGGCCGGCTCCTGGTTCGCCGGGCGCCTGACGGCGCACCGGGAGCCGCTGCATGTGTTCGGAGTCGGGGCGGCGGCGTTCGGCCTCGGGATCGGCCTCGTGGCGTTTGCGCCGTCGTTCCCGGTCGTCCTGTTCGGGCTCGCGCTCTCGGGCGCCGGCAACGGGCTCTTCGGCACGGCCGAGATGCTGATCTACCAGCGCCACCTGCCCAACCGCGTCATGGGCCGCGTGCGCGCGGCGGCGGTGTCGGTTCTGAACGGCACGTACGCCCTTTCGCTGGTGTGCGCCGGGACGCTGATCCACACGCTTGGCGTACGCGGCGTGTTCGCGCTGGGCGGCGTGGCGGGTGCCGTCGCGACCCTCATCGTGGTGGCCGCGGCGGTTCGAACCTCTACTCCGAGCGTTCGAGCACCGGTAGCACTACGGGCGCGGACCGGCTGAAGCCCAACTCGGCGACGGCCCGCGCGGCCGCGCGCACCGAGCCCTCGCGGGCGCTGTGGGTGAGGATGACGATGTGCACGCCCTCGCCCGAGTGCTGGACGACCTGGGCCACCGACACGAGCTGATCGGCCAGCGCCTGGGCGACCTGGGCCAGCACGCCCGGCTCGTCGTCCACCTCGAAGCGCAGGTAGAACGGGCTTTGCAGTTCGTCGTGCGGCAGCCGCTGGAGGTCGCGGTAGTAGCCGTCGTGCTGGAGGAAGCCCGTTCCGGACGTGCCGATCACCGCCAGCAGGTCGCCGATCACGGCGGTGGCGGTCTCCTCGCCCCCGGCGCCGGGCCCCTCGAGGATGACCTCGCGGATCGACCGGCCGCGCAGCATCACGGCGTTGAACGCGCCGTGCACGGACGCCAGCGGGTGGTCGGCCTCGACGAGACATGGATGCACGCGGGCGACCACGGCGCCTTCGACCTGCATCGCCGAGGCGATCAGCTTGACCGGGTACCCGAGCGCCGCGGCGTGCGAGACGTCCACCAGGTCGAGGCCGTCGATGCCGACGTGGGCGACCTCGTCGGTGTGCACCCTGGTGTGGAACGCGATCGAGGCCAGGATGGCGATCTTGGCGGCGGCGTCGGCTCCGGTCACGTCCTCGGTCGGGTCGGCCTCGGCGTAGCCGCGCGCCTGTGCTTCGGCCAGGGCGGTGGCGTACGAGTCGCCCGCCGAGACCATCCGCGTGAGGATGAAGTTCGTGGTGCCGTTGACGATCCCGTCGATCCGGTGCACGCCGCTCACGATCAGCGACTCGCGCAGCACCTTGATCACCGGGATGGCCGCGCAGACGCTGGCCTCGAACCGCAGCTGCACGCCGCGCCGCTCGGCCTCGGCGAAGAGCTCCTCGCCATGACGCGCCAGCAGCTGCTTGTTCGCCGAAACCACCGACTTGCCGGCGGCCATCAGCTCGAGCACGTGGGTGCGGGTGGGCTCGATGCCGCCCATGACCTCGGCCACCACGGTGATCGCCGGATCGTCGCGCAGGCGGGCGAAATCTGTCGTCAGAAAGCCGGCCGGCGCCCCCGGATGCCGGGACGGGTCGCGCACGAGGGCGGCCGCGGCGACCACCGGCCCGCCGGTGACCCGCTCGATCGCCTCGGCGCCCTCGCCGAGCAGCCTGTGTACGGCCGATCCAACGGTGCCGAAGCCGAGCAGCCCGATGCGCGTCTCGCTCATTCCGCGACGATAGTGCACCGGCGCACGCGGCAGGCACAGGCCCGATCAGGCGTGTACGCTTCTTGCTATGAGAGTACTGATTGTCGGGTGCGGCCGGGTGGGCTCGAGCCTCGCCCTGCGGATGACATCCGAAGGCCATGATGTGACGGTGATCGACGAGGATCCCGAGGCGCTCGCGCGCCTGCCCGAGGACTGGCCCGGCCGTTTCCTGCAGGGTCACGGCCTCGATACCGACGTCCTCATCAATGCCGGCATCGAGAACGCGGATGCGGCGATCATCGCCACCGACGGAGACAACACCAACATCGTCATCGCCCAGGTCGCCCAGAAGCGGTTCGGGGTCCCGTGCGTGGTCACCCGCGTCCTTGACCCAGCCCGGGCCGCGTTCTATCGCACCATGGGTCTGCAGACGGTGTGCGCGACCTCGGCCGTGATCAACACCGCCTTCGAGGCGATCTGCGCGAACCCCGGACGGGCCGCATAGAGCCGGGGCGGTAGGGCGGCGTGTACATCCTGATCGCGGGTGGCGGCAAGGTGGGCTCGAACCTCGCGAGCACCCTCCTCAAGCTGGGCCACGAGGTGACGCTGCTCGAGAACGATCGCGAGCGCTACGCCCGGCTCGAGGAGCGCTTCGAGCACGTCGTCCGCTACGGCGACGCCACCGAGCTCTACGTGCTCGAGCGGGCCGGGGTGGAGCGCGCCGACCTGGTGGTCGCGGTCACCGGCGACGACGAGGACAACGTCATCGTGTGCCAGGTCGCGAAGGAGAAGTACGGCGTCGCCAAGAGCATCGCCCGCGTCAACGATCCCCGCAACCAGCCCCATTTCGACATGGTCGGGGTCAGCCTGACGGTGTCGGCGACCGCCACGATCCTGGCCCTGATCGAGCACGAGCTGCCCCAGCACGAGCTGGTGACGCTCCTCGACCTGCGGCGCGAGAACCTCGAGATCGTCGAGTTCGCCATCGACGCCGACTCGCCCGCCGCCGGCCGGTCGGTGCGCGACCTGAACCTGCCCAGCAAGTCGCGCCTGATCTCGGTCTCGCGCGACGGCCGCGCCGAGATCGCGATCGGCGACACCGAGATCCGCCCCGGCGACCTGGTGATGGCGATCCTCGAGCCGGGTGCAGAGGACGATCTCAAACGCGTCCTCATGCCCGTCCACGCCTAGGCATGTCGCCTGGGCTGATCGAGCGCTACCGCGACCGGCTCCCGGTGACCGCGTCCACACCCGTCGTGACGCTCGGCGAGGGCAGCACGCCGCTTCTGGACGCCCCGCGGGTGTCGGAGCGGGCCGGCTGCACGGTCTACCTGAAGTACGAGGGCGCCAACCCGACCGGCTCGTTCAAGGACCGGGGCATGACCGTGGCGGTGTCGAAGGCCCTCGAGTCGGGCGCGACCGAGGCGGTGTGCGCCTCCACCGGCAACACGTCGGCCTCGGCGGCCGCCTACTGCGCGCGTGCGGGGATTCGGCTCGTCGTGGTGCTGCCCGAGGGCGCGATCGCGCGCGGGAAGCTGGCCCAGGCCCAGATCGCCGGGGCGCGCGTGATCGCCGTCCAGGGTGATTTCGACGACGCGCTCGGCCTCGTGCGCGAGCTGGTCGAGCGCCGCGACATCGCGCTTCTGAACTCCGTCAACCCGTTCCGGCTCCAGGGCCAGAAGACGGCGGCGTTCGAGGTCGTCGAGCAGCTTGGCGGCGCGCCCGACTGGCTCGCGCTGCCGGTCGGAAACGGCGGCAACATCACCGCCTACTGGATGGGCTTCGGCGAGCTCGGTACCGCGCCTCACATGTTGGCCGGCCAGGCCGAGGGAGCGGCGCCGCTCGTGGCCGGGCGGCCGGTGCTGCACCCCGAGACGGTTGCCACCGCGATCCGCATCGGCAACCCGGCCCGGCTCGACCAGGCGCTGGCGGCGGTGTCCGACTCGAGCGGAGGCGTGCGGGCCGTGTCCGACGACGCGATCCTGGCCGCCTACCGGCTGCTTGCGCAGGAGGAGGGCGTGTTCTGCGAGCCGTCCTCGGCGGCATCGGTGGCCGCCCTGCTCGAGGCAACGGCAGACGGCCTCGTGGAGCCGGGATCGACGGTCGTGTGCGTGCTCACGGGGCATGGGCTGAAGGATCCCGACACGGCCGGCGCCGAGGGCGCCGAGATCGTCCGCTGCCCGCCGCACATCGAACAACTCGAGCGGGTTGCCTTCGCCGAAGAGCCTGTCCTTGCCTGACCGGTTGACTGTGACCGCGCCGGCGTCCTCGGCGAATCTGGGGCCGGGATTCGACTGTCTTGCCGTCGCGCTCGAGCTGCGAAACCGGGTCGAGATCACGGCCGGCGGCGGTGATGTGTCGGTGAGTGTGGAGGGCGAGGGCGCGAGCCGCGTCCCCCGGGATGGCTCCAACCTGTTCGTGCGCGCGTTCGCATCGGTGGGCGCCGATCCGGCCGGGCTCGCCTTCGCGATGCAAAACGCGGTGCCGTTCGCGCGCGGGCTCGGCTCGAGCGCCGCCACCATCGCGGCCGGGGTCGCGGCCGGGCTGGCATGGCAGGGCCTGTATGCCGAGGACGCCCTGCCCTCCGCCGCCGCGCTCGAGGGCCACCCCGACAACGTCGCCGCGGCGCTCCTTGGCGGAATCACGCTGGCCTGGAC
>DATCPV010000279.1:0-1660 GCA_036569885.1 Gaiellales bacterium
ACGCAGCAGCGCCGGGTCGTCGGGAGTCGCTCGCAGGAGCCAGCCACCGTCGCCGCCCGCGGGCAGCTCGAGCCGCAGCTGCAGCGGCGCGAGGGAGTCGCGAAGACGCACGACCGGAGCCGCCATGCCAAGATCGGGCGCGACCGCGCGCAGCAAAGGTTGCAGGACGGCCAGGTCGACGCCGGAGAGCTGCACCTCGCCCGCACGCAGGAGTTTGGGGTCGCGCACGGCCGCCGCGAGGGCCCGCATGCTCGAGTCCACAAACCCCTCGACCGCCGCCTCGGGCGCAAGCGCCTGCGGCTCATCGAGATCGCCCAGCTCGACCACGGCATACCCCGCCTCGGGGAATGCCGCGGCAAACCGGCTCAGATCGGGCAGCGTCCCGCCGGCGAGCACCGCCTGCTCCACCACCCGTGCCGCCAGGCGCCAGGCGCGCACGGATGCGCTGGACGAGCCGTTGCGGTCGGTGAGCAGGTAGGCCAGTCCCGGGAGCGCGGCCAGACAGCGCATCTCGACGGAACGCCGCCGCCCCCCAACAAGCACCGTCTGGGTCAGCCGGCGCAGCGTGTCGGGCAGCCCGAGCTCCGAGAGCAGGTCGGCCCACCCACCCGGGGTGAGCGGCGAGAACGAGTACAGCCCGAGCACGGGCTCCTCCACCCCACGCGGGACGAAGGCCAGCTCGAGCGGCGCCCGCCGCGCGGTTGATGTGGAGGGTAGGGACAAAATTGGTACCGTAGCGGCAGATGCAACTGCGGCTGACCATCAACGACGGGCTTCACGAGCTCGAAGCCGAGCCGCACCGCTCCCTCGCCGACGTCATCCGCACCGATGCCGCGCTCACCGGCACGAAGGTCGCGTGCGGCGAGGGCACATGCGGGAGCTGCACCGTTCTCGTGGACGGCAGGCCGGTGCTCTCGTGTCTCACGCTCGCCGTCGCCTGCGACGGCGCCGACGTGCGCACGGTCGAGGACGGGGACGACCTGCTCGAGCGGCTGCGCGCCGCATTCACGGCCGAGGATGCGTTCCAGTGCGGCTTCTGCACACCCGGCCAGCTCCTCGCAGCCGTGGCGCTGTTGCGCTCGACGCCTCACCCGACCCCCCAGGAGATCCGCGCCGGGATGAGCGGCAACCTCTGCCGCTGCGGCGCCTATCCGGCCATCGAGCGCGCGGTCGCGCGGGCGGCGGAGGCGGCCTGAAATGGCGCGGCTGGTGCGGACACAGGTCGAGATGGAGGGGCGCTACGAGGACCGCTGGACGCTGGTCGAGGACGACACCACCCCCGAGTACGACCTCGAGGAGGCGCTGGCGGTCGTCGGCCAGCCCCACCCCCGCGTCTCGGCCGCCGCCCGGTTGACGGGCGCGGCCCGGTTCATCTCGGACATCGCACTGCCGGGGATGCTGCATGCCGCCGTGCTCCGCAGCCCCCACGCCAACGCCCGCGTCGCGTCGCTCGACCTCGAGGCCGCCGCGGCGCTCGCCGGCGTGCGCGCGGTGATCGGGCCGGGTGACGTCCCCGACCGCGACGGACGGCCGGTGCTCACCGATGCCCCGGACTACGCCGGTGCGGCCGTGGCCGCGGTCGCCGCGGAGCTCGCCCGGCGGAGCGAGCGGCCGGTGCGGCTCGTCTTCTCGCGCCGCGAGGAGAACATCACTGCAGGCC